>CAXTDO010000731.1:0-3608 GCA_964242315.1 uncultured Flavihumibacter sp. | reverse complement strand
GCAAGTGATTAGTAACCTGCATCCAAGGCAGCACTCATATCAACCAGGCTAATTAATCACAATCATCAACCACCCCCGATGAAAAACGTGCTTCGCATCGTTTTTCATCGTCCCCTCCTTGAAAAGGAGGGGAACCTGGAACCCGAACTTCAAAATCCTTAACTAAATGTTACCCCTGCGGGGTTTTACTCATACCCCATACCTCATACCCCATACCTGGCTATTTCACAAAGGGATCTATCAGCCGGATGGAACCGTCTGAGTTATGGATAAGTTCTGTTACTTTGATATTTCTCAGATGAGTCTTTCCGGACAATTCCGTATCATGATAGAAAAGGAGCCATCTTCCTTTATATTTTACTATGGAATGATGGGTTGTCCAGCCCTGTACGGGCTTCAAAAAAATGCCCTGGTAAGTAAACGGACCATAAGCATTGTTACCGGTTGCATAAGCCAGGAAGTGGGTATCTCCGGTTGAATAGGTAAAATAATACCTGCCGTTATCCCGGTGCATCCAGGAACCTTCAAAAAATCTTTTGTCGTGATCTTTAGTTAGTAAGGGGTTGCCGTTTCTATCCAGGATCGTTACATCTCTTGGCGCTTCAGCAAATTGAAGCATATCCTTGCTCATCTTAGCCACTTTTGCAGATAACGCAGGTTCATTTTCTGCAGGTTCCTTTCCTGCAGTGTCATATTTGCCGGTGCTCCATCGTTGAAGCTGGCCACCCCAGATTCCTCCGAAATACATGTATGAGCTTCCATCTGCATCTGTAAAAACAGCCGGATCGATGCTGAAACTTCCGGCAATGGGCTTTAGTTCAGCTTTAAAGGGGCCTGCAGGCGCATAAGAGGTGGCTACACCGATTCTGAAAATATCATCTTTGTCTTTAACGGGAAAGTAAAGATAGTAGCCCCCGTTTTTATAAGCTGCATCAGGAGCCCATAACTGCCTTCCTGCCCATGGGATGTTTTTTATGTCTAATCCAACTCCATGATCGATAACTGGTCCGGGTACCGTTTCCATGGACAATATATGGTAATCTCTCATGTCAAAATGATCGCCGTTATCATTTTCTTTGATGCCTGCTTCTATATCATGGGAAGGATATATATAAATCCTTCCTTCAAAAATATGAGCCGAAGGGTCAGCCGTATAAATATCGCTTACCAAAGGTGTGTTTAGAAATTTTGGTTTAGCTGAATCGGGTTTATTTTGCGCGAGGACGAGTTGAGTACACCCAAAAGAACACATTAGGGCTATTACTATTGAGCATCTTAAGTTATAAATGATGGTTGCCATAAAGATTGATCGGTTATTCTTTGAATACAAGACTCGATGATTTTTTAGGATTTAAGATCAGCTTTTAATTTGCCAACGAAGGACTGTTAGAGGATTCGACCTGGTAAAGCTTATCCGCTTCGCCAGGTGAACCCTCTAAACTTATAAAATTATATTTTATTTTATCGTAAAGGTCTTTTTATCAACTCCCACACCGGTAATCGTAATACTTTTCCATTCCTTTGGCAGGGCAGATTTTACCTGAACTATTCCTTTAGATGTAATTTCCAGTCCGCCAAAGCCCATCAGCATACTTTGGATCAAGCCGCCCGCGCCGGTAGCGAAATAAGGAGTTGTTCCGTCCTTGGTTTCTGATATCACACGGAAAGGAGGTACCAGGTTTGGCAGATAGCCGTCTTTAAAAAAATGAAAGGCCTTGTTGCCATCGCCTAAACGGGCGTATAATAGGGTAAAAATAGCTTGTGTCATGGCAGGAGTTCCCTCGTTGGGTACTCTTGTTTCGTAATAAGAAAGGTCTTTTGATATTTGTTTCGGGTCGGTTATTTCCTTTAGGGGATAAGCAAGCAGGTTTACATCAGCCTGTTTGATACCTTCGCCTTTATAGCTGGCATGTTCTCTTGTAACGCCATCTTCCATTTTCAGGATAGGGATATTGTTGGCAACGTTCGTCCAATCAGCATCGGGAGTAAAACCTAATGTTTTTGCGGCCTCAACAGCATTGCGAAGATTGGCCTTTGCCGCTGCATTGGTGAATGCGTTGTTGTCAATATTTTCCGCCCATTCATCGGCGGCTACCACATTTTTGATATCGTACTTACCCGGCCCATTTCTTTCAACTCTGCTTGTCCAGAAGTCTGCCGTTTCTTTTAAGATGGGCCAGCCTTTTTCCCTGAGCCAGTTCTTATCCTGAGTAACACAATAGTAACTCCAGGCGGCGTTGCCCACACATGCAGTAATATGATGTTCGAAAGGTCCGCTCAGGGCCCACACAGGGGTTTCTTCCACACCCGATTCCGCACTTTCCCAGGGAAACATGGCGCCTTTGTATCCATGGTTAAAAGCGTTTCGCCTGGCAGCCTCCAGGCGTTGATAACGGTATTCCACAAGCGATCTTGCCATTTCAGGATGCAGTACCAGTATGGCAGGAAACATCCATAGATCAGTATCCCAGAAAACATGGCCGTTGTAACCCAGTCCCGACAAGCCCATGGGGGAAGGACTCAGGGCGGTTCCTTCCCGAACAAAAGAATATAAATGGTACAGCATGCTGTGAACATCCTGTTGCGTTTGTGCATCACCATCAATGGTAATGTCGCTTTTCCAGATCTCATCCCAGGCTTTTTGATGAAAGCTGATCAGGCGTTCCCTTCCTTCCAGCTTTGCAAAAATGGTCATGCGTTCCGCTTCATTTAATGGATCATCATGATGTGCAGAGGTGATGGAAGAACCTGCAATGGAGAAGCGGTATGTTTCACCGGCTTTTATTTTTTTGCTGAACTTCATCAGGTGCATGTTGTTATCCCACATTTCATGTATCACCCTGGGTTCCTGGCTGTGTTCTTCACTGAACAAAAACGTATTGGACGCACACATAAGCAGCTTACCGGTAGGACTTCTCGCCGAAGAGGTAAGTAAACTGATCACTACATGCGGGCGGTCAATCTCATTGTAATAATTTTGTACATCTCTCAAGGCATCCGGCGCTTCCATAACGCTGGCGCCTCCAATGGTAATATCTTTTTTTGCGGTGATGCTGATATCCATCAGAACTGTAAAAGGCAGGTGGCGTAATGAATAATAGGTGTAGCTAACCGTAGCTTTGTCTTCAAAGTTAAAAGATGCCGTAAATCCGGCTTTGCGCATGTCTAATTCCTGGTGCATATTAGTTACGTTCTTACCGTCTACCCTTTTGCCATCAATATCCAGGTTCATATTAAGGAGGTTGAAGCTGCGCAGGAAATTACTTACACGTCCGCGTCCATACTGATCATAAGCGCCGGCAAGCACCACATCTTTTACTTTAAACGGCTCGGCAGCCGAAACAATCCCTATCATTCCGTTTGCCACTGTAATGCCATAATAATTTGACGGGTTGATGGTGGCTGCTGAAATTTTCCAGGGATCAACTGTTTGCGCACAAAGTGTATGGGTAAAGGAAGTTAATAGCAGCATATGCCAGGCAATCACGGTTCGTTTCATAATTGAAAATTAATGGGTGCAAAGTAATCAATCTTGGTTAAGATAACTGACGAACCGGCACTGCACATGAGTTGTTTTTTAACCGCAGAGAGCACAGAGGAGGAAACGC
>CAXTDO010000730.1:0-3616 GCA_964242315.1 uncultured Flavihumibacter sp. | reverse complement strand
GCACCGGTAGTTACGCAAAGTTTTACTGTTTCCGCTGCTGGTAATTGTACTTCTTCCGGAACAATTTTAAGGGAGCAATGGAGTAACATATCCGGATGGGCCATTTCAAGTATCCCGTTACAAACTACGCGAAGTTTTACCAGTCAGCTTACCTCTTTTGAATCAATGGATGTGGGACAACTTTATGGTGCCCGGATCAGAGGTTATATTTGTGCTCCGCAGAGCGGTAATTACACATTCTGGCTTGCGGGTGATGATGTGCTGGAACTCTGGTTGAGTACAGATGATAACCCTGCAAACAAGGTGAAAATATCCACCACAAACTGGACCATGTTCAGGGAATATACAAAATATCCCTCACAGAAGTCAGGGCTTATAGCGCTTCAGTCGGGAAGACGTTATTATGTTGAAGTATTGCAAAAAGAAGGTGGCGGAGGTGGTCATTCGTCTGTTGCCTGGACATTACCGAACGGCGTTTTTCAGGCACCAATACCAGGCAGTCAATTATCCCCTTATGTAAATCAGGCTAGCTTCTCGCAGACAGGATATAACTCCCTGATGGCGCAGGTTGATGAAAGCGAAGCAAAATTGATTGTTTATCCAAACCCTGTAAGAACTGCTGCAACTGTACAGTTCAGTAGCATAAAATCAGGAAAAGTGACTTTGGATGTTTTCGATGTAAGGGGAAATTTAGTCAGGCATCTTTTTACGGGAAATGTTGAAAGTAACATGTCTAAAACGCTGTCATTGCAGGGACTGGGTTTATCGAAGGGAACTTATATAATTCGAATGCTTACCAACACAACTGTTTTAAATCAAAAAATTACAGTAGTTGATTAACATTATGACTGATTAATTTTAAACAGCCAATGAAGTAGCTAAATGAAAAAAGGTTACACAGAGAACTACTCTGTGTAACCTTTTTTCATTTAGCTACTTCATTGGCTGTTTGCAGGCTATTAGCTATCAGAAGAAAAGCTTATCAGGTTTTGATCTGCTGATACCTGACCGCTGATAGCAATTCATATCTGACACTACACTATGGAGAAGATAGATTTATTAAAGCGACGAAACGTCACCTTTACTGTTAAAGGGAAACCAACAATGCTTGATTACTATATATTTCATATAGTGCAGAAATAATCCTTTCACTGGTTTTGCCATCCCATAAAGGTGGAATGGAACCTTCCTTCCAGTTGCCTGAAATAATTTTCTGTAAACAGGTTTCAAGTTTTGACAGATCTTCGCCAATCAGTTCATTTGTTCCCATGGTTACCGTCTCGGGCCTTTCTGTTGAATTACGTAGCGTTAAGCAGGGCACTTTTAAAACCGTGGCTTCTTCCGTTATTCCACCGGAATCGGTTATGATACCTTTAGCGTTCTGTGTTAAATAATTAAATTCAAGATATCCTAATGGATCAACAAAGAGTAACCGGTCACCAGGGATTTTAACACTTTCAAGCATTATTTTAGTGCGCGGATGAACGGGAAAAATAAGTTGATAATCCTGGGTTGCCGAGTAAATTACATTTAATAACGATTCTAGTTTAATCGGGTCATCAACATTGGACGGACGGTGCAGTGTCACCAAAAAATAATTTTTGGATTGCACATTGTACTTGTCCCAAAATGATGGCTTACGTAACTTATGTATGTTCTGGTACAAGGTATCAATCATCGTGTTTCCCACGAAATGAATCCTGTCCTCCAAAACGCCACATTCCAACAGATGCTTATTAGCGATTATGCTGGTGGTAAAAAAATGGTCACTGATTGCATCCGTAACAATACGATTGATTTCTTCCGGCATGGTCATATCACCGGAACGAATACCCGCTTCAACATGAACTACGTCGATGCATAATTTCTTTGCTGTTATGGTGCAAGCCATCGTTGAGGTAACATCACCTACAACCAGTACAACATCAGGGCGGTGGGCAAGTAGTTCCTTTTCAAAACGCACCATAATTGTTGCTGTTTGCTCAGCCTGTGTTCCACTGCCGGCTTCCAGATTTGTATGAGGTTCGGGTATGCCCAGCTGCTCGAAAAAATCACCGCTCATTTTTTTGTCGTAGTGCTGACCTGTATGCACTAACCTGTAGGTAATTTTTGTGCTTCGCCTGCTTTCCCTGATTGCTTTAATGATAGGTCCAATCTTAACGAAATTCGGCCGTGCTCCGGCAACAAGTGTTATTTTCATATGGTTGATACAGTTTTGTGTTTATAAAAAAATTCCGGGATGGTGATGCTATTAGGCTATCAGCTATCAGCAGTCAGCTATCAGTAGGAAAGCTTAATGTCTGACAAATTACGTGTGACACGACACTAGTGATGAGTTAAATGTAAACTGACGTGAGGTTTTCAAACCACGGAGTCAGGGAGACAGGGAGAAACACGGTGTTTCTCCCTGTCTCCCTGACTCCGTGGTTCAATCTCTTCTAAGACGAAGCGTCGTTTTACGTTTAACTTAACACTAGTTATTGGTTACTGAACTTTAAAATTTCAGATTTTAGAATGTTATACGCCTGTTTGCCTTTTGTTATCAGTTCAACATCTGGTTTAGCAGTGGCCAGAGCATCCATATATTCAATTATCTTATCTGCATTAATTTCAGGTTCATAATACATTAGATTCTTACTTATTAAAAAAGTATCAACCTCTAAAAGACTGTCCTGGTAAACTGAAATGGTAGGTATTCCCAAAATCGCCATTTCCCTTGTCATGGAACCACCGGCTCCTATAAAAAGGGAACATTTGTCTGCTATATCGATAAATTTTAACGGACTAGCGGGCACCGTTAGCTGAAAAAACTTAGGTTGCCTGTAATGCTTTGACTGTATCTCATCTCTCGGCAATATCGTAATGGAATACCTGCTCTGTAATAATATCAACGCCTCGTCAAGAAAATTTAATCCGCCTTTGTAATACTGCGCAGTTAATGGTTCCGGCCTCACGTATATGTTAATACTATGATTGTCGTTTTGATTGCGGGTCTGATAAATTCTCTCTGCAATACGCCACAGGTATATCCCTTCTTTAACACCGGGATACTGTGTTACCTTTAACCTTGATGCTCCCTGCTTTACTATCTTTTCTACAGATAAGTTCTCGGGTATGAATATCTTACTGGCAAAAAGAAAAGACGGAATGTTTCCAAGCGCGTGTTCATTATCATTGGTATAAATTGAAGGTATACCCAGAAGTTTTGCAACCAGCGGTGAGTGAAAAGAACTCTGCGAAACGGCCAGCTCAGGTTTCAATTTTCTTAAAAATTTTCTTAATTGCAACACTCTTATCGGATAACCCATCAATTTTTTGTAGATGTTCTTTCCATAATGGTCACCCACTACTGTATATTTCAGTTTTTTCTGATCAAGCAGTTCAATAGTGTTAGCAAGTGGTCTGCAGGTAATAATAATTTCATGATTGTGAAACTCAAGATCACGTATCAAATCATAAAATAAATTGATATGCGGAGAGTTAGATAAGTCAAACCAAATTTTCATTATCGGTAGGGTTTAGGGTTAATACGGAATCAATACAGGTAACTTCAACTAAATGATAGCTGTTGAGTATTTTTTTTAACCACGGAGGAAGAGCCGAGGTAACACAGAGG
>CAXTDO010000729.1:1233-3617 GCA_964242315.1 uncultured Flavihumibacter sp. | reverse complement strand
AAGAGACCAAAAATTTGGTGATCGAATACCTGCATCCTAAACTTAAAAAGTTGTTTGCTGATGTTTCAGGTAATCCATTTGTTTTTTATCTTAATAGTCATAAGCCGTTTAAAACAGAAAATTTACGCACAGTAGGGATTGTTCCCGAAGCGCTTAGCCCTCATTTCAAAATTCAGGTAAAAGAAAATGATTTTGAGATTAGCTGCTGGGCAAAAATAAATGGCCATGAATGGGAAATCAGCGATAACCAGCTTAACAGCAGTCTCCTGTTTTTTTTCCAGGAAAACCTTTATTTGTGGAGGGAAGCCGAAGACGTAAGCACCATAGAGCCTTTCATCTCCAAAGGCAGGATGATCATTTCTAGATCCGACTGGCCCGGTCAGCTTAAATCTTATGTATTGCCTCTTACAAAAAAATACTTTATAGAATTTGATAAGACCCTTATAACTCAAATTAAAGACGGCCAGCCCGACAAGAAACTGATGCTTCAGGAAAAAGGCGATTACCTGGTATTTCAACCAATATTTTCCTACAAAGGCTTTGAAACAAAGGCAAGTGATAAAGATGATATTGTTATTGCAGACGGAGAAAAGGTGCTTATCGTTCACCGCAACAAAGAAACGGAACGTGATTTTATTGCCAAGCTTGAAGCGCTCCATTCCAACTTTATCAAGCCTGAAGGTTCCAACAACCTCGTTCTAAAAGGCGCGGAAGTATTACGCAATAACTGGTTCTTTTTGTTTGTAGATGCTATGAAGGAAATGAAAGTGCCTGTTTTAGGTTTCGAGGCATTGAAGAATTTCCGTTTTAATACCGCCAAGCCACAAACAAAAATTCATATCAGCAGCAATACTGATTGGTTTGATGCTAAAGTTGACATACTATTCGGAGATCAGCATGTAAGCGTACTGGAAGTAAAAAGAGCTTTGGGAAATAAACAACAGTTTGTTCAGCTGAACGACGGCACCCTTGGTATTTTGCCGGAAGAATGGATTAAAAAATATTCCTTACTGTTCAGGGTTGGTGAAGGAAAGATGAATGAGTTAAAGCTTTCGAAGTATCACATGAGCGTGATAGATGAGTTGTACGACACCCGCAACGAAGAGGAGCTCTTTATCAAACTTGAAGAAAAATACGACCGTTTACGCGGTTTTAAAAGCATTCAGGAAGTAGAACCTCCCGCGAAGCTTCAGGCTATCCTTCGTCCTTATCAATCCTTTGGCTTTCAATGGCTGAATTATTTAAGTGAAGTAAAATGGGGTGGCATCCTTGCAGATGATATGGGTTTAGGTAAAACCGTTCAGGCACTGTCTTTCCTGCAATATTTCAGAACGCATTATGGTACTTTAAATGCACTGGTTGTTTGTCCTACCACCCTGATGTTTAACTGGGAAAATGAAATTAAGAAGTTCACCCCTGAATTAACATGGCATATACACCACGGCGGCGATCGCACAAGAAATAAAGATTTTATCCGGCAGCATAATGTAATCATCACTACTTACGGTACTCTAAGAAGTGATATCAAGTTACTAATGGAAAACGAATTCGATTATGTAATACTGGATGAATCTCAAGCCATAAAAAATCCGGCAAGTAAGGTAACCCGTGCTGCAGGGCTGCTCAGGGCAAAAAATCGCTTATGCATGAGCGGTACCCCGCTACAGAATAATACGTTTGATATATTTGCCCAGATGAACTTTCTAAACCCCGGCATGCTGGGCAGCCTGGAATTCTTCAGGCAGGAATTTGCCCTGCCAATTGATAAGTTCGGCGAACCAGACAGGAAGGATCATCTGCGAAAATTATTATTTCCGTTCATACTGCGCAGAACAAAAGAACAGGTGGCTAAAGATCTTCCGGAGAAAACAGAAACCATTTTGTTTTGTGAAATGGAAGACGAGCAACGGAAGATCTATGAAGTGTACAGAAATGATTACCGTGACAAGATACTGGGTGTTATCGACTCGCAGGGCATACACAAGTCGCAACTTACGATATTACAGGGTTTGATGAAACTTAGGCAAATATGCGATTCGCCGTCTATTCTTAATGAACCCGAACCTTATCCCAATCACTCTATTAAACTGGAGGAACTTACCAGGGAGATCACAGAAAATATCAGCAACCACAAGGCCCTTGTGTTTTCCCAGTTTCTCGGTATGCTTGCCCTTATAAAAGAACGGCTGAAAAATTCAGATGTCAAGTTTGAGTATTTTGATGGAAGCACCTCTGCCATAGACAGGGAAAAAGCCATTCAAAGTTTTCAAAATGACGAGGAATGCCGTGTGTTCCTGATTTCTTTGAAAGCAGGCGGCGTTGGCTTGAACCTAACGGCGGCAGATTATGTGTATATCGTTGACCCGTGGTGGAACCCGGCCGTG
>CAXTDO010000729.1:0-1223 GCA_964242315.1 uncultured Flavihumibacter sp. | reverse complement strand
GGCCGTGGAACAACAGGCTATTGACAGAACGCACCGTATCGGTCAAACAAAAAATATTTTTGCATACAGAATGATTTGTAAAGATACTATTGAAGATAAAATACTTCAGTTGCAGGATCGTAAACGTTCTTTGGCCAGAGACCTTATAGCTGATGACGATGGTTTTGTAAAGAACCTGACTAAGGAAGATGTGGAGTATTTGTTTAGTTAGTAACAACAAATAGAGTTTCTCAACAGTTAAAGATGTTAGTGGTTCGTTTTTGAACTTAAATTTAACACTACCACAAGTTTTAAATTTCAAAAGCTTCTAATCCGTTAACAGTTAATTTATTCCTCCAAACATGAAGAAACCTCTAATATTACTAATACTGCTTAGTATAGGATACCTTGCATCTGCCCAATCTAGAAATGGTGTTGTAAACGGTAAATTAGTTGATTCTGTATATAAAGAATCGCTCGCAGAAGCCACCGTTTCTCTTTTAAATCCCAAAGACTCTTCAGTAGTGGCTTACGTGCTCGCCGGTTCCAAAGGTGAATTTGCACTTAAAGGATTAGATACCGGTACCTACAAATTGCAGGTAAGCTTTCAGGGATTCAGAACTTACAGCCGAATTATTTCCATTACACCAATCATGAGCATTGTAGACCTTTCCATTATTTATATGGACAAAAAGGGTACGCTGCTGGATGAAGTAATCGTTGAAGCCGCTCCTATCAGGGTTAATAAAGACACGGTGGAATTCAGAGCCGGCGCATTTAAAACGGTTCCAAATTCATCAGCGGAAGATCTTTTAAAGAAATTACCCGGAGTAGAAGTTGACAAAGACGGTAATGTTAAGGCACAGGGAGAAGATATTCAGAAAGTATATGTTGACGGTAAAGAGTTTTTTGGTACAGACCCCAAGCTTGCTACTAAAAATATTACCGCTGATATGATTGAATCGGTTCAGGTATTTGACGACATGAGTGATCAGGCTAAGTTTACCCGTATTGATGATGGAAGCAGGGCTAAAACAATAAATATCAAATTAAAGAAAGACCAGCGCAAAGGATATTTTTTAAGAGCTACCGCAGGATATGGTACTGATGAAAGATACACCGGTAACCTCACATTTAACAGTTTTAAAGGAGACCGGAGGTTATCGGTTATCGGAAACTCCAACAATATAAACAGGTCTGTATTTAATTTTAGTGATATCGTTACAAACATGGGTGGTTTTAGT
>CAXTDO010000728.1:0-3624 GCA_964242315.1 uncultured Flavihumibacter sp. | reverse complement strand
GAAGATAATGTCAGTAACGCAGATTCTCTTTTATATTCAGGTCAACTATTAGTAGCAATCGCAGATTCTTTGCTTTATAAAGCCGATGCTTTAGCAGGTACGAATGAGTTATCACAACTCTCTAATGATACCATTTATTCAGAGACCCTTATCAAAGCACTTGACGTTAGCAATAGTTTCACAAGTGCACGTAAACTTTGTATTGAGGCACAAAAATCAGTATTTTATAGTAAGGATGAAAATATCGAATCGAAATTGAAAAGCCTTGATTCGCTCATTGCTACATCTTTTGAGCAAAATGTTAATGCGATCATAGTTTTTAATCACGCTGACATGAATAAAAAAGCCGATGAAATATCTAAAAAGGCTGACCGGATTATTACTTTAGCCGCTTCAGATTCCATATTTCTTAAGCCAAAAGCTATTGAGGCTCTCGACAGTTTAAAAAAAGTTTTAAAGCAATGAAAAAATACTTGTTGATTCCCTTTTGCTACCTGTTGATTGCTGGCTTTGTCAGGAGCAATAGTGGTATATACCCGCTTGTGCCGCCTGACTGTTATACAGATAATAAAAACAAAGGCGACTCTTTGAGCAGAATAGGCAATTACGACCTGGCAATAAAACAATACCAGGTGGCTAAATATTGCCTGAACGCAACTCCTCAGCAAAAAAAGATCCTGGATGATCTGATTGCAGATATGATCAAAAGAAAAGCTGCCAGCGAAAAAAAAGTAAATCTTATCAAAAAATTTTGATAGCAAGATCAGGTTCTCAAGAATATGGTTTTCGTATGCACATTATAAATTATGATTCAAAGTCATTGACCTTAAGGGGTTGTCTGATATGTGGCTTAGAGTTTTATTTTAGTTTCAAACCGCTCCTTGTTTAATGACATAGTTATGATTTTATTAAATAAAATAAGATAGTGTTTTGTCCGGCAATGTCATTAAGGGTTTGTAGTGATATGTTTTGGGTACCAGGTTCCCCTCCTTTTCAAGGAGGGGACGGTGCGGAAGGATGCGAAGCACCTTACGCACCGGGGGGTGGTTACCACACTGTGACTAGTTAGCAACCCACATGCAACGTACTTTTGCAACCAGGCTAACCAATTACGGCGGGGGAACCACCCCCGTTCAAAAACGTGCTTCGCATCGTTTTCGAACGTCCCCTCCTTGAAAAGGAGGGGAACCTGGTACCCATTACTCAAAACCCTTAACTTAACGATATTGCTCTAATGGAACTCGCTCCTGACAAAATCCATAGTTACTTTATCTCAAGCGTTATTTGTAAATAGTCTCCGGTATTAAATTAACGTGCAGCATTGGCAACTATTTTGTCGAATAGCGTTGTTATCAGATCAGCTGCCTCGCTACGATTATAACCAACCTGGCCAAAAATAATAAGAGCAATTATCAAAAATAAAGGCCACTCTTTTTTCAGGAATGAGACAACTACAACCAGCACTATAGAAAAAACTAATTGCAGGTACGCGTAGAAACTATTTTTTACTGTTATCTCTAGTTTTGTTCCCTGTTGATCTACGCTGAAATACCCTTTCATATTAAAGGGGATCCCCGATCTGCCGGATTTATGATATTGCAGTTCCAAATGGTCCTCAAAGATCTGAGCTGAATAAGTAAATTTTGGAAAGAAAAATCCATTTGATTCGGTAATCGTGTTGGTGAAAGCGTTACTCAGGCGCTGCTTAACCACATTAAGAGGCAGATCGAAAATCATAGTACGTTTTGATTCACCTCTTAACCACGGATGGGCAAACCATGTATGTAATAAGGAATTTGTCGGTTGATAGGTTTCGTTGTTCATTGTAAATACTCCTCATTCCAGATGAAGGAGCGTATGATATTTGTCGATTTTTCTTTAAGAAAGTAAACAGCGATAAAAAATATATTTTTATCCGTTCCCTTGCAGGAATGCTTGCCTGATAAGAATTTTAAGCCAACATTTACTGATTTCTGAAAATCTGCCTATCTTAATACAGGAAAGGATCCATTGGAACAAAATACGATTGTACACTTACAAGCCAAAACTTGCCACATCTCCTTCAATTTATTCATCCTAAAACCCTGCATTATGAGTTCAAACACTTGTTGTATTCATGTTTTTTGCATGATACGAACCAAACCACTGTTCACGAAGCTCGTCATATTCGTCTTGTTAGTAGCTTCCCTGAACGCGGATGCTAAAAAATACCGGCCATCCGTTTCATCAAATGAAAATTTGCCTGCTCATCGGAATAAAAATCTTGTTAAAGTACCAGCACCTTTTATTGTTGTTACCGGTACCATAACTGATGAAAATGAAAACCCTGTGCAAGGTGTAAGTGTCAACATCAAAGGTTCCGGTAACGGAACTACCAGCGATGCCGGCGGTAAATTTTCTATTGATGTTTCTCCGGGCGGAGTGCTGCTATTTACATCTGTTGGGTATATTTCGCAGGAAGTTCCAGTAAACGGACCAAGTGTGGTAAATGTAAAGTTGGTAAAAGAAACCCAATCATTAAGTGCCGTAGTGGTTACGGCGCTGGGCATAAAAAAAGATGCAAAAGCGCTCACTTATGCCGTTACCCAGGTCGGCGGAGAAGACCTTAATAAAGCCAGGGAAATCAATCTCGGCAACGCTTTAACGGGAAGGGTTGCAGGCGTAAACGCCACGAGTACTGCCACAGGTCCTTCAGGCTCCAGCAGGGTAGTGATAAGAGGCAATGGATCACTCAACGGTGAAAACCAGCCTTTATATGTTGTGAACGGTATCCCTATAAATAATTCCAACCAGGGTACACCCGGAACCTTTGGCGGTATAGACCGTGGTGATGGCCTGCTGAGTATCAATCCTGATGATATAGAAAGCATGTCCATTCTGAAAGGAGGAACGGCGGCCGCGTTGTACGGATCGCGTGCTGCAAACGGAGTGATCCTGATCACCACTAAATCCGGCAGGGCACAGAAAGGCCTGGGTGTTGAATTCAATAGTACCTATACCCTGGAAACTCCGGTGAAGCTTACCGACTGGCAATATGAGTACGGCTCCGGGTCAAGAGGTGCGGCGCCCACTTCAAAAGCCGAAGCAATTTCTAACGGAAGAATGTCGTGGGGAGCAAAGCTGGACGGCTCGTCAGTAGTACAACCGGACGGTGTCGCCAGGCCTTACAGCGCTCAAAAAGACAATGTGAAGCACTTCTACAACACCGGTAAAACTTTATCCAATACCGTATCGGTTATCGGCGGAAGTGAAGTGGCTAACTTTCGTTTCTCGGCCTCTAATCTTGATAACAAAGGCATTGTTCCCAACAATACGTTGAACCGGAAAACCTTTAACCTGAGCGTAAATGCCAACCTTAAAAAGAAAATCGTATTTGAAGGCAACGCACAGTATAATATCGAATCAACCGACAACCGCACCTTTACCGCAGATTTCCAAAAAAATCCTAACGCCGGCGCACAATTGATTGGAACAAATATCGACGTAAGAACACTGGCGCCGGGCTACGATGCCAGCGGATATGAAACACTCTGGAACGATTATATCTATTCCACCAATCCATACTTCGCTGTTAATAAAATCACCAACAGCTTTATGAGATTTTACAACATCGTCACTGTTTTC
>CAXTDO010000727.1:0-3632 GCA_964242315.1 uncultured Flavihumibacter sp. | reverse complement strand
ATATACGAACCAGAAATTTCACCAGGAAAACACCCGCATTCAGGCAGATACTTACTCTGACGACCGGATCCCTACCCTCCAGGGGGCGCTGAACATCAACAGAGGTGGTACCACCAATGGTGTGCAGGAATGGGCATTGACATCCTATCTGTCCAGATTAACCTATAACTATAAAGGCAAATACCTTTTTACGGCTGCAATTCGCAGGGACGGTTCTTCACGTTTCGGCGCTGATAACAAGTGGGGCGACTTTCCCTCTACTTCTTTAGGCTGGGTGTTGTCTGACGAAGATTTTATCAAATCATTAAAGCAAGTGTCTTTTGCAAAGTTAAGAACCAGTTATGGTGTTATAGGCAATAATAATATTGGGAACTATACGCAATATGCATTGGTTAATAATACCGTAAATGCTGTTTTCGGTGGAAATGTCGCTACCGGTGCAGCGGTTACTTCTCTTGCCAATCCAAGATTGGGTTGGGAAACCACAGCGCAATTTGACTTAGGTCTGGATCTCGGTCTTTTCAATGACCGGATTCAATTCACCTATGATTTTTACAATAAAAAGACCACCAATCTATTATTTAATGTGCAGGTTGCCCAGGAATCGGGATTCGGTAATTTCAGTGATGCTATCGGAGAGATAAAGTTTTGGGGGCATGAATTCTCCGTCACTTCAAGGAATCTTGAGGGTAAATTAACATGGACTACCAACGCTAATATTTCTTTTAACCGTAACAAGGTAGTAGCTCTCGCTGATGGAATAGACAGGGTGTATGGCACTGTACACATTACCAAGGTAGGCGAACCATTCGGGCAATTCTATGGCCTTGTAGCCGACGGGGTCTATCTTAACGCCGCAGACCTTGCAAAAAACCCTCAAATTCCCGGACGTTCCACTGTTGGAAGTATTAAAATAAAAGATATGAACGGTGATGGGGTTATCACTTATGGTGGTGATAAAGATGACCGTGTAATTGTAGGCAATCCGTTTCCCAAGTTTACTTACGGTATTACTAACACCCTTCAGTATGGCAA
This sequence comes from uncultured Flavihumibacter sp., assembly GCA_964242315.1. Lineage (GTDB taxonomy): Bacteria > Bacteroidota > Bacteroidia > Chitinophagales > Chitinophagaceae > JADCRZ01. Next base: position 2,597 of record CAXTDO010000727.1, on the reverse strand, counting down.
CTTCGACTTTACCGTTGTAGGATCTGGTTCGTATGGTAACCAGTTATGGGTCAGGCACCTGTATAGTACGGCTAACCTTGATGGCGTTTTTAATTTAGTAAAGGAAGTTCAATACCGTTTTAGATCGGAAGCTAATCCTGGTAAAGGGTTTTATGGCACCACGGTAGGTGGCGGAAACGTAACTGGAATTGAAAGAGACTGGAATAACAGCCGTTTTGTTGCCGACGCATCGTTCTTCACTATAAAGAATATAACGCTGGGTTATAATTTAGGCATAAAAAATAAAATTTTTAGTTCTGCCCGGTTATATGCATCTATTCAACAGGTTTACGTGTTTACGAAATATTGGGGTGGACCTAATCCTGAAACCAGCGCCCAGGGTGACGGCAACGGAGATGGTGGAAATTTAAGCCAGGGACTCGACCTCTCCAATTACCCCGTTCCCCGTACCTATACATTTGGTATAAACCTCAATTTCTAAACAAACAGGTACTTAAAATAATTTATAAACATCTTATTTGATATATCATGAAATCAGCAATTTTAATGATCTCAATGGGACTTTTTATATTGTCGGGCTGCAAGAAATTCCTAGAGATAACTCCGGAAACAAATCTTAGCTCGGCAACTTTCTTTAAAACGGAAGCTGACTTTCAGCAAGCTGTAAACGCAGCATACGTTCCATTACGAAGTATCGTGAACGACAGGGCTTACCTGCTTGGTGAAATGCATTCCGACAATACGTATTACTACCGTAACATCCTGTTTGGCGCTACTGAGCAGCAGGAAAATATTGCCGATTTTGCTATACCCTCTTCCAACGGCGTTACAACAAATACCCATGTATTAAATCAGTATAGGCTCGATTATCAGATAATAGCCCGTGCCAACCAGATACTTACAACGATCGATGGGGTGGATTTTGCGGCCGATTCTAAAAATAATCTTAAAGGTCAGGCTATGTTTCTCCGGGCCTATGCTTATTTTGAACTGGTACGTTATTTTGGAAAAGTTCCTTTGCACCTAACGCCGGTTACCAATCGTGCCGAAGCAGCATTACCGCTGACGTCGGTTGATTCTGTTTACATACAAATCATAAAAGATGCAGATGCCGCCGGAAAACTATTATTAAACAAAGCGAAACAAGAGCCTGGAAGGGCTACTTCCGGGGCCGCTAAAACCCTTTTGGCAAACGCTTATATTGTGCAGAAAAAATGGGCTCTTGCGGAAGCCCTCCTCAAGGATGTAGTTACCAATGATGGCTACATGCTGATGCCTGATTATAACGATGCATTTTCCGGTACTACCACTAACAAAAATAACCAGGAATCAGTATTTGAGGTGCAATTTCAGGAGGGCTCTGCCGGGTATAACGGAAGCATCATTTATAACTTCTTACCACGTCCAATGACTGCGGATGAACAAAAATCAATAACTGGTACTTCTAATCCTCAGGCATTATCCGGTGAGGGTAATAATGCACCTACTCCCGATATCATTGCTGCTTATGAACCAGGCGATAAAAGAAAAGATGCTTCTATTGCGTATGTAACTTTAAGTGGCAGCTTAAGAGATGATAAAGTGTATCCTTACATTAAGAAATTTGCAAAGCCTCATGCACTTTTTAATAATACCGGAAACAACTGGCCCATATACCGGTATTCAGAAGTTTTACTATTCCTTGCTGAAGCGCTAAATGAACAAAACAAAGCCAGTGAAGCAGTCACCTACCTAAATATGGTTCGTGCACGTGCCGGATTAGCAGCGTCTGTAGCTACTGATCTGCGTGATGCTATATTTAAAGAGAGAAGGGTAGAACTTGCTTTTGAAAATAAGCGCTGGTTTGACCTGGTAAGATCAGGCACCGCCGTTGCGGTGATCACCGCTTACGGAAACAGGGTGAAATCGAATCCAAAAGCTTATTATTACCCAACTGGCAGTGTTCCCCCTAATAACGCTTTTACCAATATTAGTTTGTTGTATGATCTGCCTGCGGATGAAGCTGCGCTGAGCCCTTATTTTTAAAGCTTTGCGTGTAAGTCAGAAGGGAACCGCAGCTATTAAAATAAAATTGGATGACACCTGGACGAACACTTAAAAAAGAGGGAACGACCTGGCGAAGCTCATCCGCTTCGCCAGGTCGTTCCCTCTTTTTTAGAGGTTGGTAAGCCACCATTTGACTGCCCATCAAAAATGCCACATGAAAAACGACCTCCTTATTCTACTCCTCCTTTGTTACCTTGGCAGTTTCTCTCAAAATAACAGCCTAGAAGAAAACTTCAAAAATCCACCCGGCAGCGCAATGCCCCGCGTGTGGTGGCATTGGATGAATGGCAACATCACAAAAGATGGCATTGCCAAAGACCTTGCCTGGATGAAACGTTCCGGCATCGGCGGCTTTCAAAACTTTGATGCGGCACTGGCAACTCCTCAAATCGTAGAGAAACGCCTGACGTACATGACACCCGAATGGAAAGATGCCTTTAAGTTTACCACAAAGCTGGCTGATTCCCTGCACCTTGAAATGGCCATCGCCGGCTCACCGGGATGGAGCGAAAGCGGTGGGCCCTGGGTACCGGCCCAGGATGGAATGAAAA
>CAXTDO010000726.1:0-3633 GCA_964242315.1 uncultured Flavihumibacter sp. | reverse complement strand
GGGATCCTGCTCGTTTATCCTGGAACAGGATATGAATACTGTATGGGTTTCGGAACGGCACCCGCCGTTTATCGAGCCCGGGTTGATTGGATGGATTGTACAAAAAATTGAAGAACGTAAGTAAAGCATTGGAATTTTCTACCTTAAGCTAACTGAAGCAGAACCTGTATCTTCTTACAATTGCAAATATTGAGCAAAACACGGTTATCGAATAATACCTTACCAAGCGAAGTACCAGTTGATCAATTGATTTAAAACAACATTTGATGTTGGTTTTTACATTATCTGTCAAACGTTTTATATTTAATATAGATAATACCCGGCCACCCTTCAATATTTTTTGCATGCAACATTTTATTATCAAAAAATTCAAAGGCAGATCATTAATCTTGATTGCTCTCTTGATTATAGTTCGGTCTGCTTCTCCAGTGTTTGCCCAGGTTAAAAAGTACAGCGATAAGATTGAAAAAGACATTCATCTTGTTGAAACTAATTTAATGCCGGCCATAAAAATTGATGGCGAACCAAACTACACCCTGGCAGATAGGATGAAATTTTATCATGCTAACGGTGTTTCGATAGCTGTAATCGAAGACTTTAAAATCGAATGGGCAAGAGGTTACGGATGGGCCGATAGTGCCGAGCAACGGCCGGTAACTACAGGCACCTTATTCCAGGCTGGCTCTATAAGCAAATCGATAAACGCGATCGGCGTTCTAAAACTTGTTCAGGAGGGAAAACTCAGTTTGTATAATGACATCAATAGTTATCTAAAAACCTGGAAGTTTCCCTATGATACCGCATCTCATGAAAAAAAGATTACCATCGCGAATCTGCTAAGCCATACAGCCGGGCTAACAGTGCATGGTTTCCCTGGATATACAATTGGTGATTCAATTCCTACGCTGCAAGAAGTATTAGATGGTAAACGCCCGGCTAACACCCCTGCAATTCGCTCCGCATTTGAACCTTCTCTTAAATTTCAGTATTCCGGTGGCGGCACAACGATTTCGCAGTTGATTGTGCAGGATGTTTCCGGGTCAACCTACGCTGCTTTCATGCAAGACAAAGTGTTGAATCCAATTGGTATGAAAAGCAGTTTTTATAACCAGCCTCCACCTGTTGACCGTCGTGCCAATATGGCGACAGCATACTATAACAATGGTCAGCCGGTAAAAGGGAAATATCACATCTACCCTGAACAGGCAGCAGCGGGTTTATGGACCAATCCTACAGATTTATCAACTTACATCATAGAAACACAATTAGCCTTACAAGGTAGGTCAAGCAAAGTTTTATCAAAAGAGATGACCACGCTTCGGCTGACTCCTTACGTTGATAGTTCAGCCGCCTTAGGAGTTTTTATAATAACCAGAGGCGGTGAAAAATATTTTAATCATGGCGGGGTTGATGAAGGATTTGTCGCTCAGTATTATGGGAGCGAAGAGAGTGGTAACGGTGTTGTTGTGATGTCAAATACTTATAATACGCAAATACTTGAGGAAATAGTAAACAGTGTTGCAACAGTATACAAATGGAAAGATTTTAGTCGCGTTACAATCAAAAAAATCGTTCCTCTCAGTGATGATGTATTAAGCTCATATGTAGGCCAGTATGAGTTAGCTCCCAATTTTATACTTACAGTAACAAAAGAAGGTCATCAACTAGTAACGCAGGCAACCGGTCAATCAAAGATTGAAGTTTTTGCAGAAGCGGAAAATAAATTTTTTCCAAAGTTCTTTGAGGCACAGCTTGAATTTATTAAAGATGCGAATGGCATGGTGACAAAGCTACTTCTACATCAAAACGGCCGTATCGGGGAGGCTAAGAAAATAAAGTAAATTATTTCGGGCCCAGGCCTTGAGTGCGTTCAGTGAAAAAGAGGAGAAGAAAAACGGGCCAGTGCCACCGCAAAAAGCTTGATAGTTATCACAAGATTGCTAAATGCATTTTTTTTAGACATATACTTTTTATTCTATGTTTGGAGATATCATTGTAACGGACTGCTTCTTAAACTGTTTGCTAACTTTCCACATTATTAATCTAGTTAACAGGCGTTTGTTGTTGCCTGTTATAAATTCAAGGCTGAAGGCGCCATAAAGTTGCTAAGACAATGCATGAATGTATACCGCAAAGCAGGTATTAGAAAAATCAATCTATTTAAAGGATATCGCCACCTGTTTCACTATTGCTGTTCATTGTAATGATATTCTTTTAACTGGTTAAAAAAATTTACCATGATAGATAAAGCATCCGGTCCGCTCATCCATGCAGCATTTTCCAAAGTTTGTTGCCCGATTTCTGCCATGCGTATATGCATCTGCTTTTCGTAGCCAGCCAGGGCAGACGGAATATCTGCATGTTGGCCACTGAGCAGGCATTCACTCAATTCGAGTGCATCCAGCATAGCCATATTCACACCTTCGCCAGCCGAAGGTGGCATAACATGCGCCGCATCACCTATCATTGTTATATCCGGCAAGGAGCGCCACCATTGATCCAAAGGCATGCAATATTGCGGACGGGGAATAACTGGCATGGTGGCACTCTGAAACAACTCTATCCATGCAGCATCCCAATTTGCAAAAGCTTCTTTGAACCAGCGGATGAATTGTTCTCTGCTGGAAAAATTAATACCGCTTTGTTGCACCCATTCTTCGTGCACCTGGATACCCAAATAAATTACCAGGCTTCCATCGCCCTTTGAACTTAACACAATTGTTTTACCCTCGCCGAAAGCAAATATTTTTCCGCCCTTCACTAAATTGTGCATGTTGGGGCATGCCGTTTTGGAATGTGCTACTGTTGCTTCCAGCATTAGTTGACCTGTATACACCGGCGTTATTGATGTTATGTAAGGACGAATTTTTGAGTTGGCGCCGTCGGCCCCGATAATAATATCTGCTGTAACCGACTTGCCATCTTTGAATTCAAGTTGCAGTACGTTTTTGTCACGGTTAAGTTTTACAAAATGGCTGTTCCATACCACGGTGCCTGGTGAAAGCGACTGGTACAAAATTTCATTTAACGGACCACGGTCTATTTCCGGACGATTGAATCCATCATCTCCATTGATATGCTCATCAAAATGTATCTGCGCTGCTTTGTCCAGTATGCGGATATATCCCGCTTCGGGGCGATAATTAGCCCTGAATGCTTCCATTAGTCCTGTCTTTTCTAAGGCCGCCAGCCCAGATCCATGATGAAGATCCAGCGTAGCGCCTTTAGGCCTGGCATGTTCATTAATATCCCTTTCATAAACTGTTAACTCAGCGCCATTCATCTGTAACAACTTTGCAAGGGTTAATCCGCCGGGGCCGCCGCCAATGATAGCTATTCTCTTTCCTGTTATCAAATTGTTTTGCATGTTCTAGTGATTAGAGATCCAAAATTCACTAATTACGCACAGCTAAAATAGCTACCTTCGGCTTAATAATAGTCATATCCGGTTGTAATATGATTTTTGAATTTTCCAATGATGATGGACCTGTTTTTCTTGAAAGCTTTGCGAAAAGCCTTGGAACGGATATTAAAAACGGCATAATAACGCTTCCTGAAAATATAGGTAATGGATACATCAGGCTGCTAGATCTTGAAGTATTTAAACTCCTGTTCAATTGTTTTACACTACGT
>CAXTDO010000725.1:0-3640 GCA_964242315.1 uncultured Flavihumibacter sp. | reverse complement strand
GTGCCGGAAGTTGTTGCAGGCGCATGGCTTGGCGGAACGTTAGATACCACCGCTTCGGTAACGGCCGCCGCACAATTAGTAGGACCGCTGGCTATAAAAGCAGGCGTGATCGTAAAATTTTCTCAAAATGTGCTGATCGGTGTTGCAGCAATTTTTATTGCGGCATGGTGGACCTTAAAGAAAATCCCTTCAGCAACGGCATCAACGGAAGGCAAAGGATTAGGCATTGTATGGGAACGTTTTCCAAAATTTGTTCTGGGATTTATATTTGCCTCTTTACTGTTTTCATTCCTGGTAGCTCCCGAAACTACCAAGCAGGTTTCAGGCATACTTAACAGCATGCGTACTGTTTGGTTTGCCCTGGCATTTGTAGCAATCGGCCTGGAAGCCCGTTTCAAAGACCTTGTCACCATCCAGGGTGGAAGGCCGGCAGTGGCATTTATCGGTGCGCAATTATTCAACATCGCCTGGACACTGTTGTGGGCTTATCTGTTGTTCGGCGGGATACTGTTTCCGGCTCCTGATATCCGGTGAGGGTTCAATGTTGTTTAATTAAGGATTTTGAAATTCGGGTTCCAGATTTTCCCCTCCTTGAAAGGCTACCGTTAGGACACAAATGTTCATGAGGAGGGCAAAAGTTTGAGGTCTGGTTCCCCTCCTTTCAAGGAGGGGACGTTCAATTAAGATGCGAAGCACTTAATTGAACCGGGGTGGTTGATGGCTGTAACTGATTAGCAAATTGCATCCAGACGCGGCATTCATAACAACCAGGCTAATAGTCACAATCATCAACCACCCCCGGTGCGGAACGTGCTTCGCATCGTTCTGCACCGTCCCCTCCTTGAAAGGAGGGGAACCAGAACCCCAGAGCGCCAGACCTCCTCTGAATATTTGTGTCCCAACGGTAGCCTTGAAAAGGAGGGGAACCATGATGCATTCATCAGTCCTTAACTATATGACATTGCTCTAGCGGGACCCACTCCTGACGAAATGCATCGTTACTTTTGTCTCAGGCAATATTTGTAAACAGAACCTGGTATTATCACTTTAACCAAATGAGTAGCGTTGAAAGATAGATAATACAAGATGGCTTTTTAAAAACTTAAATCAACCACACCATTAACCCTACAAAACACAAATGAATTTTAATCTAACACAGATGCCCGGCAGGAATGCAAAACCACGAACCGAAGGAATAACAATGGTTATGGATAAAGGGTTGAGCGTGGAAGAAGCTAGGCATTTCATGAGCATCGGTCACCTGCACGTAGACCTGGTAAAGCTGGGATTTGGAACGGCCTATGTTACTCCGAACCTGGTAAAGAAACTTGAAGTATATCGGTCATATAATGTTCCCGTATATTTAGGTGGTACCTTGTTTGAAGCGTTCCTGGTTCGCAACCAGCTTGATGACTACATCAGCGTTTGCGAACAATTCGGGATTGCTTACATGGAAGTTAGTGACGGATCGATCACTATTCCGCATAACGATAAATGTAATTATATCAGGAAACTAACAAAGCATGCAACAATATTAAGTGAGGTAGGCAGCAAGGATGCAAACAATATAATGCCGCCTTACAAATGGATCGAATTAATGCAGGCTGAACTGGACGCGGGCGCTACCTACCTTATAGCGGAAGCAAGGGAGGCGGGCAATGTAGGTATTTACAGGGGTAGCGGTGAAGTGCGTGAAGGCCTTGTTCAGGAAATCTTAACAAGGATTCCCGGTGAAAAGATTATCTGGGAGGCTCCGCAAAAAGACCAGCAGTTATATTTTCTGGAATCACTGGGTTGCAACGCAAATCTTGGTAACATCGGCCCAAACGAGATAATAGCCCTTGAAGCTATGCGGGTCGGATTAAGGGGCGATTCCTTTCACCTGTTTCTTGAAAAGGAATAGGCAGGTATGAGGTATGAGGTAATGCAATCAGTGTTGCCCACTAGTCACTTACAACAAAACCGCTGACAATTAATCATTAACAATTAACCATTAATAATTACTTTTATTATTCTGGCAACATAAGTGCTACAACTGATAAGAACTATGGAAAAAATTTACTTAAGTGATGCCGGCCCTAAAGTTTCACCGGCGATATATGGGTTTTACCGATGGGATATAGAGGTGAGTAACACCGCGGAAACAATGGAAAAGATCATTAATCTTTGTCTGGAAGTCGGCATTAATACATTTGACCATGCAGATATATACGGTTCCTATCAATGCGAAGAATTGTTTGGCAAAGCGATGGACAGGAAGTCATTTAAAAGAGAAGACATTGTAATATTTACAAAATGTGGTCTAAGGGAAGCAGACTCCGGTCAGCGGGACGTTCGCGTAAAACATTTCGACACATCGAGAAATCACATCTTGAAGAGCGTTGATAACTCGCTGCGGCGTTTGAAAACAGACTATATTGATATTTTTTTACTGAATCATTTTGATTATATCTGCAACCTGGAGGAAACTGCTTTCACATTAAGGCAGTTGAGAGAGTCCGGCAAAATTAAAAACATTGGTGTAGCCAATTTCTCCGTTTTTCAACACCAGTTGCTGGCTGCTCAACTGAACGTACCCATTGTTACCAATCATATTGAACTCAACCTGTTAAATACCTCGGCAATAGATAACGGACAGATAGATTACATAAAACAAAAATACATGCGGCCTCTTGCTTCTGCTCCGCTGGCGGCCGGACGTATTGCATTTGGTAAAGATAACCTTGCAGTTAAAGTTCGCAGGAAATTGCAAGAACTAAGCTTAAAATACAATGCAGATATTGAATCCATAGCCGTGGCCTGGATCATCAAACTGGGAGCGCTTCCATTGATAGGGACTACCAATGAACAGCGGATCAGAAATATCGTAGGTGCCTTTTCCATAGATCTGGATAACCAGGACTGGTATGATTTATTTAATGCCTCAAGAAATGAATAACGAAATTTGCTGTCGTCAGTTAGCTTGCTAATAGGGATAAGATGATTATTAAGACCATTAGTTTGAAGCTATCATACAAACAATAACATGTTCTATAAAAAATATCTCTTTGTTATCATCCTATCAGTCATTGCTATACGAGGATACAACCGGCAACAACCCGAACCTGCCATCATCAAAGTAGACCTTTCCAAAGACAACGGCCCCATAAAACCCATCTGGGCATGGTTTGGCTATGATGAACCGAACTATACCTACATGAAAGATGGTAAAAAACTACTGTCGGAGATCGCCGCATTAAGCCCGGTGCCGGTATACGTGAGGGTACACAGTTTGCTGGTAACCGGCGATGGAACGCCTGCATTGAAATGGGGATCAACCAATGCCTACACCGAAGATGCTAATGGCAACCCTATTTATAACTGGAAAATTATAGACAGCATCTTCGACACTTACGTCAAACGCGGTATGAAGCCCTTAGCACAGATAGGTTTCATGCCACAAGCTATGTCAACACACCCCGAGCCTTATAAGCACGACTGGAAACCCGGTGAACCTTACAGTAAAATTTTTACCGGTTGGGCATACCCGCCGAAAGATTATAACAAATGGCGCGAGCTGGTATACCAATGGGTGAAACATTCCGTAGAACGTTATGGAAAAAAGGAAGTGGAAAGCTGGTACTGGGAAGTATGGAACGAA
>CAXTDO010000724.1:0-3641 GCA_964242315.1 uncultured Flavihumibacter sp. | reverse complement strand
CGCATCGTTTTTCATCGTCCCCTCCTTGAAAAGGAGGGGAACCTGGAACCCGAACATTAAATCTCTAACTAAATGACATTGCCATGATGGGATGACATATGGCGTCTTAAACAGAAAGAATGATATCACCCCTTCGGGTTTCTACCTCATACCTCATACCTGATACCACCTACTTAACCACAACACTCATCACTCCTCTTGCACTTACCTGAAATAAAAGGTTGTCCTTATTGATTACAAGTCCGGTTAGCTTGATTTGTTGTGTATTTCCAGTGGTAGTGATATTGGCGGCTGCATTGCGGTTGAAGGCGCTGTCGAGCCGGGTTTTGTTTTTGAGATAGATGTCGTCAATTTTAATGATTGCTTTCTCGCGGATGCCGTTGAGGATTTTCTGGTTGAAGAAAGTGGTTCCCAGGGTTAAAGCAAGATCAGAAGACTTCAAAGAGTAGTTCAGATCGGGAATGGAGATCACCTGCTTTAAGGTGTCAAGCACAGGAGTACCCGTTAAAAATAATGTGCCGCTTTTGCTGCCGGTAAAATCAAATTTTAATTCTATTCGGTTATTGCCCTGTCCCCTTACCATTATGTTTTGTACGAAGACATTTTTTCCGCCAACATCAAAAGGTTTGTTTTTAACAAATCTCGTAAGCAGCGTATCAATAAAATGATAATCATAGATAGCATTTGTATTGACAACGGAACCGGGATTCAACGTTCCGGCGCTCAACGGCGGTAAAAAGCTTGTGACTGTATAATTATTACTATCGGAAGATACCTCGGGAAAGCAGGAAAATCCTGCAGTAAAATAAATGGTATCACGACCATAATTAATACCGCTTATATGAACAGCAGACGGATTGATTTTTATATAACCATAATTGCTAAGGGCAATTTTTCTGCCTGCCAGGATGGCGATCTTATTAATCAATGCTGCGTAATTGATACCGGCAACGGTTTTATCCAGCGATGCTGTGAAAGCATTAACAGACGACCTGATACTATCCGTTACCATGTTGGTGATATCTGTATTCAATATTGTTATAACGCATTTGTCTATCGCCGTGATTTTTTCTACCTGTGAGTGCGACCTCAGGGTATAGTCAGGTTGAAAACTGAATGTAGTGGCAATGTTGATGGCTACCCGCCGCATGGATTCAGGACTGAAACCGCAACTGCCACTCACCCACGGAGATACCTGCCTGCCGAAAGCACATACTGTTTTACTGCCGGCAAGTTGATAGTTGCCCAGCATGGTAATAATGGCTTTATTATTCATGCAGGAAAATTGGAATCCCGAACGTATAAACCGGTATTTGTAGCGGAAGTCGCAACCCGAAGTAAGAAGATCAGGCCATCCGCTGGAAGCAAGCTGCAATGGTGTGCTTGCTTCCGCCTTTGCTAAAAAAGGTTTTATACAGATCTTAAAAGGAATATTAATGACCGATTCCTGAAGTGCCGGTAACCCGTTTAAAGCAGATGAGCCGTTAATTCTTTTTGAGCTTCTGCAAGCAAGGAGCATGAGTAGCAGCACTGCCGGGAGAAGGCTTTTATTCATGTGTGATTAATGATTAATGATTAGTTATTAACGATGAATTACCAATGGGTCGCACTTACAATTAATAATTAATCATTAAACCTGCCTATACTCTCCGTAAACCTCGCGTAGCGTATCGGCTATCTCGCCCAGTGTGCAATTGTTCTCTACTGCTTCAAGAACTGCCGGCATGATGTTTTCGTCACCGGCGGCACGATCGTTTAAACCCTGTAAGATAGAATCGCATTTGGCGGGATCTCTTCTGCGACGTAATGATTCTAATTTTTCGGTTTGAACCTGCCGGATAGAATCATCTATTTTAAATCCGGGAATCGTGTTGCTATCAGCAGATTGAAATGTATTAACACCCACAATGATCTTTTCGCCACGTTCTATTTGTTGCTGGTACGTGTAAGCGCTTTTGCCAATCTCATCCTGCATAAAGCCCTGTTCTATTGCTGCTACACTTCCGCCCATTGCATCAATTGCTTTAATAAGTTCTGTAGCTTTCAGTTCTACCTCGTCTGTAAGCGCTTCTACAAAGTAACTTCCGGCTAACGGATCGGCGGTATCGGCAACACCGCTTTCAAAGGCAAGTACCTGCTGTGTTCGTAAGGCAATCCTGGCGGCTTCTTCCGTAGGTAAACTGAGCGCCTCATCATAACCGTTAGTATGCAGCGACTGGGTGCCGCCAAGCACTGCCGACAAAGCCTGTATGGTTACCCTTGATATATTGTTCAGCGGTTGTTGCGCCGTTAAAGTGCTGCCCCCCGTTTGCGTGTGAAAGCGCAACATCATGGCCCTGTCGTCTGTAGCGCCAAGATCTTTCATGATTCTGGCCCACATTCTTCTTGCTGCCCTGAATTTTGCCACTTCTTCAAAAAGGTTATTATGAGCGTTGAAAAAGAAAGAAAGGCGCTTACCAAACACATTGATGTCTAAACCTCTTTCGATAGCTGCCTTAACATAGGCCTTTCCATTACTCAGGGTAAAAGCAATCTCCTGCACAGCGGTACTGCCGGCCTCACGGATATGGTAACCCGAAATAGATATCGTATTCCACTTTGGTACTTCGGCACTGCACCATTCAAAAATGTCCGTGATGATACGCATCGAAGGTTTTGGTGGATAAATATAAGTGCCTCTTGCCGCATATTCTTTCAGGATATCATTTTGTAAAGTGCCGGTGATTTTTTTGAGATCTGTGCCTTGTTTTTTTGCCAGCGCCACATAAAAGGCAAGCAGGATAAATCCGGTGGCGTTGATGGTCATAGAGGTGGAGACATCCTGCAGCTTAATTCCTGTAAACAGTGTTTCCATATCTTCGAGTGAATCTATGGCAACACCTACCTTTCCCACTTCGCCTTCCGACATGGCATGATCGCTGTCATAACCTATTTGCGTGGGAAGGTCGAATGCAACACTTAAGCCCGCCACACCCTGTTTCAAAAGATAATGATATCGTTTATTACTTTCTTCTGCCGTACTGAATCCCGCATATTGACGCATCGTCCAGCGCCTGCCGCGGTACATATCTGATTGCACTCCTCTTGTAAAGGGGTATTCGCCCGGCGATTCATCCGAAGGCGGTAAGCCATTGGAACTGTATAGCCGCTGAATCTCGATACCGCTGTCAGTAAATTTTTTTTGAGGTTGCATAGAGGATTTTAAATTAGCATTCAGGTAAACATAACATTACATCAATTTTTTTGCTTCATAACTTAACGCCTCGGAGACAACGGTATGCAGGGAGGCTTTTGGATTTTCCATGAGTAATTGCATAAGGCCTTTGTTAAGTTCAGTGCCACTGGCAGACTCCGGTAAAAAAGAAGCAACTTGGTTAACAATCAGTATGTTCTGTTCTTTCAAATTACTTATAGCATCCCATGCTGCCGGACTTACATAAATCTGTTGGGTAATATTATGATCAAACTCCTGTTTGATAGTCTGGGTGAGAAGGGTTTGCATTTCTTTAGCACCGGCTCCTGTTTGATTAACCCTGCTCACCAGGTTGGGTAATGCAATACGGTCGGCCAGCAATACCAGTCTTTCATACGCCTGCAGCTTTATGGACAAGAGCGCTTTTGAGTCATCAGCAAGAACAGGC
>CAXTDO010000723.1:0-3643 GCA_964242315.1 uncultured Flavihumibacter sp. | reverse complement strand
TTAGACAGCCGCCTGAGGATAGGCCAGATCACCGCTCTTCGTTTTGCTTCCGAAGAAGAACTACCGCAACTCGCCCAACGGGCCGTATCCGAAAATCTCAAAGCAGATGATATCAAAAAAGAAATCAAAAACTGGCGGACCGACACTCACCGGGTTTAATGATTAATTATTAATGATTAACGGTAGTCATCACTTAATTCAATCTTTTATTTTCTCTTAAAATATAAACCGCTAACCGTTAATAATTAATCATTAACCACTAACCGTTAATAATTAATCATTAACCATTAATCATTAATCATTACTTCATCATTCCATCTACACTTGCTTTTCCCGGGCCGCATAAAAGTAGGGTTATGAAGATGGTTAAATACAGTGCTGCTCTTTCTCCATCGCCAAAAATGGCGCCATTATGAGCTTTGAAAAGCGCTACCCCCATGTTGATTATCAACGGAATTACCACCAGGCGTGAAAACAATCCGATGATGAGGAATATCGAACAAAAAAATTCTGCAAAAATTACCAGGATCAGTGAAAAGGTGCTGCCTATCCCCATAAAATTCATGAACTTGGATTTCATCTCAGCGAAATGAACCAGTTTACTATAACCGTGAGACATGACCATAGCTCCTGTAGCCACACGAAGCACCAGCATTGCAAAGTTAAAAGCAGCCTGACTGTAACTGATCGAAAGGAACCTTTTCATACTATCGGTTTTTTTCAAAAATAGAATATTGAAACGATTTACAAGGAAATGTTAATCCTTGCAGTTATCCACAGGTCTTTCGAATGATGTTTGGTTTACGCTAAAATAATTTGAAACTTTACTGCGTTGTATGAGGGTATCCTCTGAATAAACACTTACAACGACTATAACATTTTAGCAGCTTAATTCAATGAATAAAGATTACATTGTTCAACAGCTTCTTGTGCCGCAGAAAGATTTTAAAAGACATACATCACACATGAAAAAAATCGTCTGTACAGTATTGATAGCAGCTTGTTCTGTAGTTGTTAAGGCTCAGCAGACCAGAATTTTAGCTGATCCGCAGGCAAGCTTTAAAGAGGCAAAGGAATATTACCAGAAAGAATATTACAGTCTTGCTTATCCCATATTTAAAGAGCTTAATCTTAAGCTTCGTGAAACAGACCGCAGCAACCAGGCCTTAAATTACCAGGAGATAAAATACTATACCATTGTTTGTGCCCTTAAACAAAATGAATCAGGTGCGGTGGATCAGGCAAGAGAATACATAGACCTGGACGATAATATTGCACGTGTTGAAATGATGAGCTTTCATCTGGGCGAGTATCACTTCCGCAAAAAAGACTATTACCAGGCCGCTTCTTTTTTTGAAAAAACTTCTGTCGAGCACCTGAGCAACCGCGAAATTGCCGATATGAAGTTCCACCAGGCATATGCTTATTTTAATATGCAACGTTTCGATCAGGCCAAACCCCTGTTCGATGTAATACGGCAGTTGCCAAAAGATCCGAATTATATTGATGCTAATTATTATTACGGCTTTATTGCATTTAACGAAAGAAACTATACCGATGCCCTTACCGCTTTCAGAGTAATTGAAAACGAACAGCAATATACCCCGGTGATACCATTTTATATTGCCAACATTTACTATAATACCAACCAGAAAGATAAAGCGCTGAGCTATGCTGAAGATAAATTAAAAAATGGCGGACAGGTATACGATCTCGACCTGCGCCAGTTGGTGGGACATGCCTACTTCGAAAAACAGGATTATGGCAAAGCGCTGCCCTTTCTTGAAAATTATGTAAACAGGTCAAAGAAAGTAAGAAGGGAAGACCTCTATGAAACTTCTTACTCTTATTATCAAACCTCCAACTATGCCAAAGCCATCGACGGGTTTAAACAGCTTGGTGGAAAAGAAGATTCTCTTGCACAAAATTCCATGTATCTTTTGGGGGATGCTTACTTAAAAACCAATCAGAAAGCTAATGCCCGCAACGCTTTTCTTTTCACCACCTCCAACAACAGCAACGATTACCAGCGCGAGATAGCTTCTTTTAACTATGCAAAGTTATCTTACGAACTGGGTTACCAGGATGTTGCGCTTACCGAGCTGCAACGTTTTCTTGCCGGCTACCCAACCTCTGCTTACAATAATGAAGCAAAGGAATTACTGGTGGCTGTTCTGGCAAACACCAATAATTATAAAGATGCTCTTACATTACTGGCGAGCTTACAGTCGCCATCCGAAAATGCAAAGCGGCAGTACCCGAAGATATTGTATGGCAGGGCTACTGAACTGGTAAACGACGGATTGCTGGTATCGGCAAATGAAATGCTGGATAAGGCTTTGAAAGACCCTTACAACGCATCGGTGCTCCCTTATGTAAATTTCTGGAAAGGAGAGATATCTTTTCGCCTTAATAATATTGATGATGCTATCAAATACTATTTTGAATACTTAAAAACGCCTTCCGCTAATGGTGAGATAAATCCGGTTAATGCAAAATATAATCTTGGCTATTGCTTCCTTAAAAAAGAAAATTACAAACAGGCTTTAGGGTTTTTTGAACAGATAGTGAAAACACCGAAGATCAATTCATCTGCAATGGAACAGGATGCTTACATCCGCAGCGCCGATTGTTTTTATATGAGCCGTGATTTTAAAAGAGCACTGGGCATGTACGACCAGGTATTAAGTTTTTCATGGCCTTCTTCCGACTATGCTACCTTTCAGAAAGCATTGGTGGCAGGCGTTAGCAGCTCCGGCGAGAAGGTTCGGTTACTTCAATCCATACCCCGCATTTATCCTTTATCAACGCTGGTTCCGGATGCTAATTTAGAAATTGCCAACAGCTATTTGTCTGATGAAAAATACCAGGAGTCAATTCCTTACCTGAAAAATGTTGTCAGTGCAACAAGCGGTGAAGTGTTGAAACCAAGGGCGCTGTTGAAGATGGGTATCGCCTATTATAATCTTAACAATAATAAGGAAGCTCTGAATCAGCTTAACCTGCTGTTAAAGCAATATCCTAATTCTGCCGAAGCGGAAGAAGGCCTTGAGAATGCAAAAACAATTTATATAGAAGAAGGCCGGACCGGCGACTATGTGGCTTTTGCAAAAAGCATGGGTAAGGAAATTTCCGGCAGCCAGGAAGATTCACTAACCTATACGGCAGCGGAGGTTCAATTTAATAATGGCAGCTTTGATGCAGCTTTAGGCAGGTTTGAAAATTATCTGAGTAAATTTCCGGAGGGTAAATATTCGCTGGAAGCCAACTATTACAAGAGTGAGATATACAATAACAAAAAAGATTTGAAGAAAGCAGTGGCCGGTTATGAGGTGGTAGCTGACAGGGTTCCCAATAAATTCGGCGAGAAGTCGTTGTTACAGGCAGCGCGACTGAATTTTTTTGAGATAAAAAACTACGAAAAAGCCGAACAATATTTCACTAAACTTAAAGACTTCGCCAGCAACCAGGAAAATAAACTGGAAGCTATGCGTGGATTGCTACGCAGCCAGTTTCAACTACAAAAATGGACCGCCGGTACAGACAATGCTAAAGACCTGCTGGCACAAAAAGGCAGCAGCACGGATGATAAAGTGCTGGCAAATTTTGCACTGGCAAAAGCTGCCCAGGCACGCAACCAGTG
>CAXTDO010000722.1:0-3643 GCA_964242315.1 uncultured Flavihumibacter sp. | reverse complement strand
AATTTAATGTGTGTCCGGCTGCGGTTGAGGAAAATGAACACAGATCCATCAAGTACCTTGCCCTGCATCTGCGAAGAAACAAGACCCGATAAACTATCGAACCCTTTACGCATATCTGCTGGCTGACTATATAGAAATATTTAACCGCAGGTGAAAGATGAAGCATCATTACCCGATCAATGCTGTTATGTACTCTGCCATAACTGGTTCATTGAAGACAACCCGTGTCCCATTTGGAAAATGTAGTTCGATATTACCTGTGGAGGCAGGAGACGTTAATTGGATGAACCCACCGGAAGCCTTGCCCGAAGGCTTGTAATGCTGATCACGATAACACTTATGCCAGTAATAGAACACATGAGCAGGAATGCTCTGCTGCTGGTAGAATTCCTGCTGCGATAAGCCGCTTTGTTTCCATTTTTCAATAATGTCAAACTTCGCCTGGCGATCATAGCCTGTTAAACGCATACAAATAATTTATCAGGCAAAGATTAAGAGAGTTCAGTAAGCCACCGAGGAAGTCGCTATTGTTTATTACTTCAAGCACTTCGACCTTTGCCTGCTAAATTATTCCCGCATGCGTTTGAGTGCTACTGATCGTCAGGCTAAGATAGACATCATAAAAAAATGGAAGCAGAGTGGTCTGTCGCAAAAGGAATTCTATCAGCAGGAAAATATTCCGGCTCATGCGTTTTACTATTGGCATAAGTTCTACCGCGACCAGCTGACCAAATCCACTGCTGTTTCTTCTGGTAGTTTTGTTGAGTTAACATCTTCAGTATGTACTGGCGGCATTGAAGTTCAGTTCCTGAATGGCACCCGGATAATTTTCAATCAACCTGTGTCTCCGGATTTTTTGAAAGCTTTGATCAGTTGAGTGATGCTGCATCTCTCCCCTGCAGTTAAATATTTTCTCTATAGTCAGCCAGCTGATATGCGAAAAGGGTTTGATAGTTTATCCGGCTTGGTAACTTCTCAGATGCAGGGCAAGGTGCTCGACGGGTCTGTTTTTATTTTTCTAAACCGCAGTAGAACGCACGTCAAGTTATTGCAATGGGAAGGTGATGGCTTTGCGCTCTATTATAAGCGGCTCGAACGCGGCACGTATGAAATGCCTGCTCATGATTCCAAAAGCCCCAGCCTTGGTGTCAGTTATCAGCAGTTGCAATTTATGCTGCAGGGTGTAGCCCTCAAAAAGATAGAATACCGCAAACGGTTCCAAAAAACCGGGTGAAAAATAAAATCAAAAAAAGTAGTGCCTTTATACACAATCCGGCTGTATAACTTATGACTCTATTAATTGGCCAGAACGCTTTGTCAGCATAGCTTTGACACTGTCAATGAGCACTACCGAAAACATAGATTATAAGAAGTTATTTGAAGAGGCCCAGGCCGAAAACGCGCAGCTTCGTCATGAACTGGCTGGTTTAAAGAAGCTGATCTTCGGCTCCCGCCAGGAGCGGTTTATAACAGACACGGCGCCAGCCGGAGTCACCCAGGGCGTGCTTGAGCTATCGGGTACGGTGCTGACAGAATTAAACATTACGCCGGAGACTATCATAATCCGCAAACCTGCAAAAGCAGAAGTGGTTACTCAGCGAAAAGCGCATCCCAGCCGCGTATTACCTGCTCACCTTCGCCGGGAAGTAATTGTACTGGAACCGGGAAAAGATGTTACCGGCCTCAGGCGTCTTGGCTTTGAGGTGACTGAAGTGCTTGAATACTTGCCAGGAGAACTGTTTGTCAAACAATACCTGCGTCCGATTTACGTACAGCCAACGCCAATGACAGAGACCGTATTCATCATTGCATCTCTTCCAGGAAGGATCATGGAAAAGTGCATGGCTGGTGAAGGACTGCTTGCCCAAATGGTAGTTGACAAATACATCGATCACCTCCCAATCAATCGTCAGTTGCAAAGGTTCGAAAGAGCTGGTATGACCATCGCCCAAAGTACCAGCAACGACTGGATGAGAAACGTGCTGAACAGCTTAGGCGGGCTTTATGAACTGCATAACAAACAAGTGCTCGATACGCATTACCTGCATGTCGATGAAACAACGATCAAGGTGCAGGATGAAAACAAAAAAGGAAAAACACATCTTGGATATTACTGGGTGTATCACAACAGTGAAAACAAGCTGGTGCTTTTTGATTATCGAACGGGCAGAGGAAGAGAAGGACCGAACGATATACTAAAAGATTTTACCGGCTACCTGCAGACCGATGGTTATGGTGTCTATGATGACTTCGATCGAAGACCAGCCATCACGCTCATGCATTGCATGGCGCATGCACGCCGTAAGTTCTCGCAATCCCTGGACCAGGATCCGGCAAGAGCGCAGTATGTATTGGAGCAAATGCAAACGCTTTATGCCATTGAAAGACACATCAGGGACGAATCTCTGCAACAAGGTGACATACTCGCCTTACGGCAATCAGAAGCTGTACCCGTACTTACAGTACTCAAAGAATGGCTGCTAACTGAAATAGCAAACGTGTTACCCAAAAGTCCAATAGGTCAGGCCATCGCTTACAGTCTCGAACGCTGGGATAAATTGTCCATTTATGCCGGTGATGCAAAATTATCCATCGACAATAACGCAGTGGAACGCGCCATCAGGCCAGTAGCCACTGGACGAAAGAATTACCTGTTCGCAGGAAGTCATGATGCCGCACAAAGATCCGCGATGATTTATTCTTTGTTCGCAACCTGCACACTGCATGACATCAATCCCTACAACTGGTTGAAGGACATGCTTGAGAGAATGCATGATTACAACATGAATAATTTGCATGAACTGCTTCCACAAAATTGGAAACCGGTAGATCAATAATAAAATATTATTTCATTTGGGAAGCGACTTGCTCGTTGGCTTACAGAGTTCAACGTAATTACAATAGCAACTTGCTCGGTCGGTTACGTCGCAGTAGATATAAAGTTACTTATATGCATAGCTCTTGAATGTATGGCTTTATCTGTTCTTGTAGCACATAATCATCCGACGGGTAACTTTCAGCCAAGTAAACAGGATGTTGATATCACTCTTCAGTTAAAGAGTGCTCTTAAACTTGTCGATGTGAAATTACTGATCATTTAATTATCTCTGAAAGTGGATATCTATCGTTTAATCAAGAGGGCATAATTGAACAATGATTATCAAAACATCAGGAGCAATAATATTTCAATAATAGGTTAAGGTCTGATTTAGATTGAAAAGTTTATTTTGTCTTTTAGTTAATTACTTATCAACATAACTGCACACTTAAGCTTCTATTGCTTCCAATTTAATTAAATGGTCGTTTATAATATTTTCAATTTGGAAATCGATTTTTTTTATGTCAAGTTCATTACGAACAAACGTAAAATCTTTTATATTTCGATCTTTTATATAGCTTATAATTGGCCAAACTTCATTTCTTTTATCGGATGGGATATCAATCTCTGCAATATCTTGAATTTCTTTATCGATAGTTATCGGGATCAACGGATTATATTTCCATGGAAGTCTTTTTTCACGAACACACTTAAGTTCAAATAAACAAGGTGGACTTTGCAGTGAGTGTTCAGAAGAAATGAATAACAATTTGTCTCTATTATTAATCTCAGTGTGCATAATTTTATCCAGGCGACCATTTGGAT
>CAXTDO010000721.1:2589-3644 GCA_964242315.1 uncultured Flavihumibacter sp. | reverse complement strand
CGATCTCGACGTCGCGGCCGGGCAGATCCACGGCCTGCTAGGGCCCAACGGCGCAGGTAAGACAACACTGCTGCGGATGATAACAGGAATCTTTTATCCGGATGAAGGTGAAATTATTTTTGATGGAAAAAAATTTGATCCTTTACAGGATATAGTTCACATAGGATATATGCCCGAAGAGAGAGGCTTATATAAAAAGATGAAAATTGGTGAACAGGCTGTTTATCTTGCAAGATTAAAAGGTTTGAGTAAATCAGACGCGATAGAAAAAATAAAAGCATGGTTTATAAAGTTTGAAATGCAGAGCTGGTGGAACAAAAAGGTAGAAGACCTGAGCAAAGGCATGGGACAAAAATTACAGTTTGTTACTACCGTGCTGCATGAACCCAAGCTGATCATTTTAGATGAACCCTTCAGCGGTCTTGATCCTGTAAACAGTAACCTGATTAAAGAAGAGATTTTTAAACTTGCTAAGAAAGGATGCACCGTTATCTTCAGTACCCACCGCATGGAACAGGTAGAAGAAATCTGTGATAAAATTGTGGTGGTTAATAAAGGCACAAAAATACTTGACGGAGGGGTTAATGAAATCATTCATCAGTTTAAAGAAAACCTTTTCAATATTGGCTTTGCGCATTTACCTGCCCTTACGGATCATAGCTCGTTTGAAGTAGTAGGTACCAAAAATGAGTCGCTCATCGTAAAGATCAATGAAGGCTATTCACCCAATAACGTGCTCCAGTACTTTATCCAACAGAATGCTCCGATAGTTTCTTTTCATGAAATGCTGCCGTCACTTAACGAAATTTTTATAAAGCTGGTAGAGGGCACACCATTGGCCCGGCAATTTCAACCTGTAACCGCTTAACCAAGAACTTATGAATAAAATATGGCTGATCGTGCAACGTGAGTATTTAACAAGAGTAAGAAAAAAATCTTTTTTAATTACCACGATATTGGTTCCTGTTATCATTATTATTTTTTATGCGGCCATAATCGGTATCTCCATGAGTGGCAGCAGCGAAACTCAAAAGATAGCTATCATTGATGAAGGC
>CAXTDO010000721.1:0-2579 GCA_964242315.1 uncultured Flavihumibacter sp. | reverse complement strand
TGAAGGCAATCTTTTTAGTGGAAACGTTCCAACGTCTGAAAATGAGAAAGTAACCTACGCCTTCATTCCTCATGAAAGCGAAGCAAGCTTTAAAACAAAATATAAAAATCAGGGTTACTCCTCTTTCTTGTTCATTCCGAAGATGGATATATTACATCCCACCGGCATTATCATTCACAGTCCCTCCGCCATTAGTTTAAGCACCAAATCGAGGATAGAAAGAAAACTCAATAAGGCCATTGAAGCCAGGAGAATGGAAGATGCGCAGATAGATCCCGAAAAATATAAAGCCATCAATTCTGATATATCAATTGATAATACGGTAGATTCTGAGAAGGGTGGTAAGAAAAGCGTAGCAGGTGTAGCTTTTGTAGTATCCTTCGCTGCCGGTATTCTGATCTACATGATATTGCTGATTTATGGAACCATGGTAATGCGTGGCGTTATGGAAGAAAAAACAAGCCGTATTGCAGAGGTGATCGTCAGTTCTGTAAAACCATTTCAGCTAATGATGGGTAAAATAATTGGCATAGGCGGCGTTGGTTTAACACAGTTCTTTATCTGGATTGTGTTGATGTCTGTATTACAGTTAATAATTCCTCTGATATTTCCTTCTTTATTTCATAACGTGTCCAACGAGGGAATGAATGCATCAGCGATTGCAGGCAATGGCCCTTCCTCAATGCTCATCACCGTAACCGAAGGTCTGCGGGCGCTGAATATAACCAAAATTGTTTTGTGCTTTATCTTTTATTTTATTGGTGGATACCTGATGTATGCTTCCCTGTTTGCGGCCGTTGGCAGTGTAGTTAGTGAAGACCAGCAGGAAGCCCAGCAATTGGTGTTTCCTATTATGATGCCTATCATAGTTGGATTTGTAATTATGACAAAAGCTGCCAGCGATCCTGACAGCAGTCTTGCGCTGTTTGGAAGTTTGTTCCCGCTAACATCGCCCATTGTTATGATGGGTAGAATTACTTACGATGTGCCCTGGTGGCAACTTGGCTTATCGATGTTTTTGCTGATCTTAAGCTTCCTGTTATTCACCTGGCTGACTGCAAAAATCTATCGTACCGGCATCCTTATGTATGGCAAAAAAGTTTCATGGAAGGAAATGTCGAAATGGGCATTTAGAAGAAGCTAGTTGCTTTAGGTCCTCAATATTTTTTTAACCGCAGAGTAGGAAACACAGAGGGCGCAGAGGGTGTCCTCTGCGCCCTCTGTGTTTCCTACTCTGCGGTTAAAAAAATAGTTACAAATAAATGAACTTGCAACATTTTACGAAAACCATCGTATATTTATACGAATGAATTCGTAAACAAAATAATCACCTAAAAAAGAAGCTGTATGTTTCTATCAAACAACACCGTAAAACAAATTTGCACCGGAGCAATTTTTATTGCACTTGCATCTACCAGTTTAGGATGGACCCCATCCCGTATTACAATTGATAAGGCCCCTTATCAACCGCACGATACGGTTCCCGGTAAAAATCGTAATAAAAACTATAACCAGGGTGAACCGAAAGATATTGACGAGCGTATCAATCAATTAGAGAAAGGGCTGGAAAAACTTGAACAGCAATTGCAAAGTCAGAACTTTGATAAAATGCAGCAAAAGCTGGAAGAGTCGATCAGCAAAATTGATTTGGAAGCAATTCAGCAAAAAGTAGAAGATGCGATGAAAAAAGTTGACTTCAATAAATTGCAAATGGATGCTGCAACGGCCATGAAGAAAATTGATATGCAAAAAATTCAGCAGGATATCCAGGAAGCAATGAAAGAAGCGAAAGATAAAACAGATACTAAAAAATTGCAGCAGGAATTGAAGGAAAGCATGAAAGAAGTTCAAAGAAGCATAGAGGAAGCCAAAAAGATCGATTATAAGAAGTTAGAAAACGAACTGCAAAAAAGCCGTGAACAATGGCAAAAAGAAAAAGTAAACATTGAAAGGGAATTACAGGAGGCTAAAAAAGAAATCAGTAATAACAAAGGAACATTACAAAAGGAGTTGTTTAAAGCACGCGACGAAATGGTGAAAACAAAAGAATCGTTACAGGCCTACAAAGAAATGATCATACGCATGGATAAAGAAGGCTTGCTGGATAGTAAAGATGACTACAGCATCGATTATGAGGAAGGGTCGTTAATGATTAACGGTAAAAAGCAGTCTCAGGTGATATTTGATAGCTATCAGTCTTACTTTAAAAAGGGTACTGTTCATATCAAAAATCAGAAAGGTAATTTCAGCGTAAATACTGACAATTGATCAGGTATCAGGTATGAGGAAGAAACAGATCACTACATAATACGTTTCTTCCTCATACCTGATCAATCAAGCAACTTTAAAAGCGGATGCCACATCTCGTTACCATTTTCTTCAACAGGTTGAAAATCGATAGATATTTTCGTAAGAGATCCTTCTTTAACTGACAACAAATCGCTTTTAAATAATTTATAGCCTTTTTTGGCAAACATCAATGTCAAGTCTCCCGGAGGTAGTTTGGCAAAATTGAAACAACCTGTTGCATCAGATTGAATTTCTTTACCGGTTCGTAGCTTATTCGATGACACCGATAC
>CAXTDO010000720.1:0-3665 GCA_964242315.1 uncultured Flavihumibacter sp. | reverse complement strand
CCCAATTTTAAGTCCTTAAGCATGGGCATGAGTGCCGATTACAAAATTGCCGTGGAAGAAGGCAGCACGATGGTGAGGATAGGAAGTTTGCTTTTTGGTGAGAGGCCGGCGCGATAGATAAAGCTTTTATAATTTAGGTCTGTGGTTCCCCTCCTTTAAAGTAATGGCACTAACTTAAGAAATTATTTATATCCTGCAATGCATATTGTGTACCTACGGCACACAATAACATCCTATATATTTTTCTACCGATATCAGGCCGCTAACGCGGCGGCTTTCCGGAAAGTTGTTTTAAAATCCCGTTAGGGATTTAATATCGGTAGAAGAGGTTTTAAAAAGAGCTTGTGTGCCGTAGGTACACAATATTCATTGCAGGATATACATAATTGATTGAACTTGTGCCATTGCCTTCAAGGAAGAACCAAAGAGCCATCTTTTTGCTACCTGTTCACTCTTCATCAAGTAACCTCATCCTCTTGCATAATAAACTCTTAGCCCACCGTTATTATCTTTATTTTGTAGCATGCAATACCTGCAATTTGTAAAGAAATACAAGCTCCACCATATATTTTTATGGCTGCTTTTTTTTGCAGGATGGTATTTGTTCCGCAAAGGGGACTTTCCTACTGTTCGGTCAGCAGTTACCATCACCCTTATCAAAGTGGTAGTGCTGGCGCTTCTGGTATACCTCACCAACTATCTTCTCATACCTGCACTTCTGTATAAAAAGAGATATGTGCTTTTTAGTGTGCTTTCTATCTGCTCGATATTAGCCAGCGGAATATTAAAGGTTTATTTAATTACCAATGTACTGCGCACCTATTATAACGTTCCTCTTGAAGTTTTTACCGATTATAAGGAAAGAATTTATGATAACATTATTCCGCTATTTTTATTAGTAAGTACAGGAGCCGCAATAAAGCTGGTGTTAGACTATATAATTTCACAACAAAAGCTGACAGCCATTTCACAGGAAAAGGCAGAGACGGAACTGCAATATCTGAGGTCTCAGATTAATCCGCATTTTGTTTTTAATACGCTGAATGCAATTTACTTTCAAATTGATAAGGCGAACACGGATGCAAGAGAAACGCTTCTGCAGTTTTCTGACCTGTTACGCTACCAGTTATATGAATGTAATGCCGACACTATACCCATCGAAAAAGAAATAGCCTACCTGGAAGATTATGTACACCTGCAACAGAAACGAAAAGATGAAAGTTATAAGGTTAACTTCCATTGTTCGCCCGATGTTAAAAACTTTCAGATAGTGCCTTTATTGCTGGTGCCGTTTGTTGAAAATGCTTTTAAGCATATTTCTCATTTTTCTAATAAACCCAATAGCATTCAGATAGTGGCTGATATGCAACAGGGCAACTTTGTTTTTTCAGTTTCAAATACCAGGGAACCGGCACAGCCGGCTAACAAAAACAACCCGGGCGGCATAGGACTGAAAAATGTTCAAAGAAGGCTGGACCTTTTATATACCGGAAAACATTCTCTTGATATTACTGAAAGCAAGTATAGTTTTATCGTAAATCTCACCATCACACCTAAACTTTAAACAGCTATGGCAATCAACTGTATTATAATTGATGATGAACCGTTAGCACGCAAGGGATTAAAGGAATATGTAGCCGATACCCTGTTTCTTGATTTATCGGGCGAATACGAACATCCGCTAAAAGCCATGCAAGTGCTGTCAGAACAGCGTATTGACCTGGTGTTTCTTGATATACAGATGCCAAAGCTTACCGGGGTGGAATTTATGAAATCGCTGCAACATCCGCCACTGGTGATTTTTACAACAGCCTACCCTCAATATGCGCTGGAGGGATTTGATCTTAATGCCGTTGACTATTTGCTAAAGCCCTTTTCATTCGACCGCTTCCTTAAAGCTTCCTTAAAAGCTAAGACCATTATCGAGAACAGAAAGGCAGACAATGTGTTACCTAACACAACAGCCGATCATTTCTTTATAAAATGTGATAGTAAACTGCAAAAGATACGTTTCGATGAGATTCTTTTTGTAGAGTCTCTGCAAAACTACGTAGCCATTCATACTGCTAGTAAGAAATATATTTCTTACCTGACCCTTAAAAGTCTCGAAGATCAGTTACCTGACAGTGAGTTTGTTAAGATTCATAAGTCGTATATCGTCGCTTCCCAAAAAGTTGATACTATTGAAGGCAATGAATTGAAAATAGGAACGCATGCGCTGCCTATCAGTCGCACCACACGTGAAGAAGTTTTAGATAAGATACTCCGGAATAAACTGTTTAAAAGGTAACTAAACACGTTATAGGTCATATAGTAAATTAAAGCATGTATAATAGCCTCGTACAATTGCATTAAATGCTTTAAAATAGTAGAAGATTGTAAGCGTTACTTCTTATAAGTGACAATTTTTTTAAAGAAAAGGGTTACTAATCTTAAGAATCTGTATTAATATGTATAAATTACACTAAGTAGCGATTGTCCTGCCTTCTATCGAGCCGCTTCCATATTTAATCAATTTTTGTAATCAAATATTAAATAATATGGAATCCAATTTTTTTAAATCTTCAAAATCAGTTTTTATGAAAAAGTCAATTTTAACCGCGCTTATTGTTGTAAGCACCTTGTTATCTGCAACAGCAGAAAACCATTTCCCGGTTAATAAAGAGAAAGAAGCAGCGATCACATCTTTAGGAGTTACTAACGGCGAAATGACCTTTAACATTAAATGTGACAATGCAAATGGAGACAAGATCAGTATCGTACTTTCAGATGACCGGGGCATGGTGCTTTACAAAGAGATCATTGACAGCAAAAATGTAAATAAAACTTTTAAAACCTCATCAGAAATTGGTACTGTAATAGTTACCGTTACAAATACCAAAGACAAGACAAAACAAAAATTTGAAATCAGTAGCGAAAAACGTTACGTAGAAGAACTGGTAGTTACTGCAGTTCGTTAAAGAGCATAGACCTATAAGGTTGTTAAAACCAGTGAAGCGGGCGAGCTTCGCTAGGTCTGAATGCGCGGACTCAAGTTTTCCCAATGCAATCACTCGTAGAGTGATTGCATTTTTTTTGGTTCGGGAATAGACCTAGCGAAGCTCGCCCGCTTCGCTGGTTTTAAAAACCTTATAGGTCTGAATGCGGAAACCCAACAACTATAAGGTTTTTAAAACCTTATAGGTCTATTCCCGAACATGCCGTAAATTTGTTCTATGCCACGGTAACAATCCGTGGCATATGTGTAAAGTAAACCGATTATGACTGAGATCAAAAAAGAGGAAGAGAAGAGCCTAAATTTTATAGAGGAGATTATCGAAGCAGATATTGCTTCCGGTAAAAATGGCGGGAGGGTTTTAACGCGGTTCCCGCCGGAACCGAATGGCTATCTGCATATAGGACATGCCAAAAGCATCTGCCTTAATTTTGGTGTGGCAAAAAAGTATGGTGGTGAAACAAATCTGCGTTTCGATGACACCAACCCCGAGAAAGAAGAAACAGAATATGTTGATAGCATTAAAGAAGACGTTAAATGGCTGGGATTCAACTGGGCAAATGAATTATATGCCAGTGATTACTTTGAACAGCTTTACCAATTTGCCGTTGACCTTATAAAAAAAGGATGGGCGTACATAGATGATAGCAGCGCTGAGCAGATTGCTTTA
>CAXTDO010000719.1:0-3673 GCA_964242315.1 uncultured Flavihumibacter sp. | reverse complement strand
GCCCGTATTTTTCCGCTATTGTAGTCAGCTTTTTTATTGCTTCCGGATTCATAGGAGGAGGGGGTAAGAAGGCTCCATACGCTACGGGCCTGCCAATTTCAAGAAACATTTCTTCAAGGCCGGAAGGAACAACCGTGCATAGCAGGTGTGCGGTTTCGTTCGTTTTGTTTTTAAAGGAATGCACAATTCCTCCTTTAGGAATTACTACAAACGAACCTTTTTTAGCCGTATAGGATGAAGCTTCAGATACCACTTCTACTTCTCCCTCTATTACATAAAAAGATTCGTGGAAGCCTGCATGTGAATGAGGGCCGGGACCGCCATTGGGAGGGATTAACATATCAATGGTTGCAAATGCTCCTCCTGTTTGTTTACCACTGGTGAGTATCCGATAGGTGTCTCCTACTACAGACAGGCTTTGTCCGTCTTTTTCTTCCACAGTATAAGGGTTTTGTTTTGAACTTTCCATAATTGATTTTGTATTTGTCGTCAAAGTTCGCTGCAATTGTTGAAATAAAATGGGCTTGTTCTTATAATTAGTGGTAACTGTAAATAAACGCATCATCCCCTTTTTGGATACAACATCAGTTGATCGGGATACTTTTTTACTGGTTGACTAACTGACCTTTGCAGTATTACTTCAACACATCAAAAAAGTAAAAATAAACAGTATGAAAAAGATACAATTAGGTGGTCAGGGACTTATAGTTCCGGCCATAGGCCTGGGTTGCATGGGGATGACAAAAATTGCAGGAATGGATATTTATGGCCAGGCCGATGAAGCTGAAGCCATTGCAACCATTCACCGTTCCCTGGAATTAGGTGGTAATTTTTTAGACACGGCAGATTTATACGGGCCTCTTGAAAATGAAAGGCTGGTGGCAAAAGCCATAAAAGGCAACCGTGAGAAATACATCATAGCTACAAAATTTGGTTATGAAATAGACGATAACGGAAACCTTACCTGGCAAATAAACGGCAAAAAAGATTACGTAAAAAAAGCAGTGGAACGCTCGTTAAAAAATTTAGGTACCGACTATATCGACCTCTATTACCTGCATCGTGTAGACCCTAACACACCCATAGAAGAAACCGTTGAGGCAATGGCCGAACTTGTGAAAGAAGGAAAAGTTGGTTATATCGGATTGTCTGAAGTGTCGTCTGATACCATAAGAAAAGCGCATAAAATACATCCGCTAAGCGCCGTGCAAACTGAATATTCCTTGTTTGAAAGAAGTGTGGAAGAAGCAGGCATTACAGATACGCTTCAGGAGCTTAAAATTGGATTTGTTGCTTATTCACCACTTGGCCGGGGATTTATTTCAGGAGAGATACAAAATCCTGATGATTTTCCTGAAAATGATTTCAGAAGAAGTATCCCGAAATTTCAGGGTGAACAATTTTATAAGAATATAGAACTGGTAAATGAGATCAAAGCGCTTGCAACAGAAAAGGGGATTTCTACTATTCAGTTAGCATTAGCCTGGGTTGTTTCAAAAGGATTCTTACCCATACCCGGTACCAAAAGAAGAAAATATCTGGAGCAAAATATCAAAGCGGTGGATATTGCGTTAACTTCAGAAGAATTAGCAAAATTAGAAGCTGTAATACCTTTAGGCACCATAACCGGCGACCGCTATGAGGCAACAGGCATGAGCATGGTTAATTTATAAATCATTTTGCAAGGGATAACTTATATATCGTTGTCCCCTGCATTTCATTTAAATTTATTAATAATGAAGAAAGAAAGTAACACGCCCTATATCATCAATTCTATTTCCGAGCAGCATCGTTTGTTATCATTACCGAGGCCGCATCATCCGTTGGTAAGTGTTTTCAATTTTGCTGATATAATAAGCAACACGGATGAGCTGTCTAAAAGCTTTGCGCTTAATTTTTATTGCATCGCCATAAAAAAAGGCTTTACAGGAAAACTGAAATACGGGCAAAATTATTATGATTTCGACGAGGGGGTATTGTCTTTTATTTCGCCCGGACAAGTGCTTTCCGTACCTAAAGATGATGAAAACCCGCATTCAGGCTGTTGTTTGATGTTTCATCCTGATTTCATCGCCAGTTACCCCCTGGCAAAGAACATCAAAAATTATGGTTTCTTTTCTTATGCCTTGAACGAGGCTTTGCATCTATCAGAAAAAGAAGAGGCAATGATTACTACCATCATGCAGAATATAGACCAGGAATATAAATCAACGATAGATACCTACAGCCAGGATGTAATCATTTCACAAATCGAACTATTATTAAACTATTCTAACCGTTTTTACAACCGGCAATTCATCACCCGTAAAAATGCCAATAATAGTTTGTTGATCAACCTGGAAAGTATGTTGTCGGAGTATTTCAGCAGCGGCAAAGTGCAGCAGTTAGGATTGCCAACCGTTCAGTACGTGTCCAATCAATTAAACGTATCAGCAAATTATTTAGGTGATATGCTACGAACACTTACAGGACAAAGCACACAGCAACATATACACAACAAACTGATTGAAGTAGCAAAGGAAACCTTAACCACCACTTCCTTATCGGTAAGTGAAATAGCGTATGGATTGGGTTTTGAATACCCACAATCGTTTAATAAATTCTTTAAGAGTAAAACCAGTCTGTCGCCTCTTGAATTCAGAACGTCATTTAACTGAAGACAAATAGTAGCAGTGTTAATCTTAACCTGATATAATACCTCGCAGCCGTTTGACCAGTTTTTTTAAACACAGAGGGCACAGAGAAAGGAAACACAGAGATCACGGAGGCCCTCCGCGTCCTCTGTGTTTTCTTCCTCTGTGCCCTCTGTGTTTAAAAAAACTTACAACGTTAGTCACTACAATTCAATGCGCAACTTAACACTAATTTCATCCATTAAGCACCAAGCGCCTTTTTTGCAAAAGCTACACAGTTTTTTGTTTCTTTCACCGCGTCGGAGCCTGCGGGGATATCATACTCCAATTCGATTGTTGCAGGAATTTTATATTTCTTTTCTTTCAGCAGCGTGAGAATTTCTTTTACCGGCGTATCGCCCTGACCCCAGGGCATATTGGCGCCACCGTTAGTTTTTGTCTTGCGGTCTTTGATATGCAATGTGGAAATTCTGTCGTGTTTTGCCTCAATCAATGCCAGCAGTGTTTCTTTTGTATTGTTGCCGCCGGCTGCAATATAGTGGCCGCAATCAAGGTTCATTGAATTGTAGGGTGACTGACTTAATGCAGTATCCCATGCGGTGTCCGTAGCCTGTGTATGAGCGTGATAACCTATATAAATTTTATGTTTGGCACCGAGATCTCCCAGGCGTTTAGACTGTTCAGGATCTGTAGGTAATTCAACGGTAACGGATTGCGCTCCCAGTGCTTTGGCTGCTTTCAATGCATATTCTACCTCGGCATCTGTGTTAGCTTTACCTAATGCATTGGGTTTAAAAGCATAAATATCCACGCCTGCCTGGTTGTACATTTTCTTTATTTCCTTAAACTTGTCCATTGAAACGGACGAGCGCCAGTCAGCAACCTGTGTTGCATAAGCTTTCATTTGCGTTTTTTGTTCATCTGTAAACTGGGGAGGCTGGCCGGGCACAAAAGGAGGCATCTTAACCGGGTTGGCTGGTTTTCCTGCAAAGTCTTCTATAGCATCACCCATCAGTTCGATACCGCTGATACCGCTTGCA
>CAXTDO010000718.1:2511-3676 GCA_964242315.1 uncultured Flavihumibacter sp. | reverse complement strand
AGCGTAGGCGTTTTTTTGACGTTTTTCTTCGTCCTCAATTGTCATAAGGTATTCAATCATCTTTTGAATATGGCGGCCATATTCTTTCATCATGAGATGATTTCTCGTGGTATTATATTCCATCAACACAATAATTATAAATATTTATAAGATCAAAAGTAATGAAGTCTTAACCAAATAAAGAAAAAACGCTGCAAATAAGCATTTTTACTTACTGTTGCGCGCAGTGATTAACCGGTATCAAAGAATCTTTATTCTCCAATATGCGAATAATATTTGACATCTCTTACACGTCAGAAGGATATTTGTCTGTGTCGGGTATTTTTTTAACAGAACTGATTATTGAAATAGCCGAAAAACACAGCCGCCATTCGTTTGTTTACCTGGCTCATAAACATTTTCCAAAAATCGGCAACCTTCCAGGTAATGTTTCCATACATTATAGCAACAGGATCTTTTGGAAACGGTTTGGTAAAAAGTTTTGGCATAAGTATGGTTTAAATAAAGAATTAAGCAGTTTAAAAGCAGATCTTTTTGTAACAGCTGATAACCTGTTTTTAAGCAGAACTCGTATTCCCGCTTGCCTCTTTTTAACACATGGCACCGAAATGTTGAATGATAAGAAGAAGGCACCCGGTGTTCAGAAGCTGGTTAATGCCATACAAAATGCTAACACCATCATAACATTTTCAGATAATGACAGGCAATTAGTTCGAATGCAATCACCAAAGCCTGAAACCAGTATCCGGTTCATACTACCGCAACCGGTTAAAATTCCTGAATTAGAATGGACGGAAAAAGAAATGGTTAAAATTGATTTTGCAGGAGGTATGGAGTACTTTCTTTTTGCCGGGGATTTACACGAACGATATCATTTGATAGAATTATTAAAAGCTTTTTCTTCATTTAAGAAATGGCAACAATCGAATATGCGACTGGTGATAGCGGGTAATAAAACCGCCTCTACCGACAGATTTGTAAACCAGTTGGCATTATTTAAGTACCGGCATGACGTAAATTTATTGATTGATCCCTCAATAGAAACGCTTCAAAAAATTATAGCAGGCGCTTATGCTTTTGTTTACCCGGCCGCCTATGATAATTTTCCACTTTCTATTTTGCAGGCAATGCAGGCCGGAGTTCCGGTACTTAGCTCCCCTATACC
>CAXTDO010000718.1:0-2501 GCA_964242315.1 uncultured Flavihumibacter sp. | reverse complement strand
ATACCAGTTTGTAAAGAATGGTGCGGCGATCATATAATGTATCCTGAAACAAACGACAGTGCAGGATTTGCTGCAATCATGCAGTTGATCTACAAAGACGAAAGATTGCGGTCAGATTTAATTGAAGCCGCAAAAAAGCATGTTTCAAACAGGTACGAAAACAACCTGGCCGACGCCTGCATAAAATTTTTTGAAGAATCTATTGCAAAATAAATCATAGTAACTTAGCGGCAACTTGATAATTATGCACCAATCAACAATAACTATAGATGTAACGCTGGATGAGGATAAAGTTCCTGTTCAGATCAATTGGAAGGCAAGCGACAGTACCGCTGACAGGGCTCAAAAAGCAAAAGCCATGATGCTGGCTTTCTGGGATAGCGCTGACAAATCTGCGCTGCGCATAGATCTCTGGACCAGTGATATGATGGTAGACGAAATGGGAGATTTTTTTTACCAGACTTTCATGACGATGGCAGATACCTACAACCGCGCAACCCGGCACAAAGAACTGGTAGATGAAATGAAACAATTTGCAAAAACCTTTTATACAAAATTCAGAGAACAACAATTGAAGGAGAGCAAAGCCTGAGTTAATGATTAATTATTAACGGGAAGTGGCTGATATTTATGATCTATAATTAGGTGTAACCTTGCAAAGAAAACATCGTACTGGGTAATTTACCGTTAATCATTAACCATTAATCATTAGTTATGGGTTTAGAACAAACAATCAATGCTGAAATTAAAACGGCGATGCTTGCAAAAGATGAAAAATCGCTCAGAGCCGCCAGGGCCATCAAAGCGGCTATCATTATTGCAAAAACTGCTGAAGGTGCAGGTGGTGAATTGAAGGAGGCTGATGAAGTGAAGCTGTTACAGAAACTGGTGAAACAACGTAAAGATTCACTCACCATCTATCAACAGCAAAACCGTGCAGACCTTGCAAAGGTTGAACAGGATGAGATTGAAGTTATTGAGCGTTTTTTGCCAAAGCAGTTAAGTACAGAAGAGTTAAAACAGCATCTTTCAAAAATTATTGAAGAGGTTGGGGCACGGTCACCGGCCGACCTGGGAAAAGTGATGGGAGTAGCAAGCAAACAATTGGCAGGGCTTGCAGACGGCAAAGCCATCAGCACCGCTGTAAAAGAATTGTTGGCGGGATAGTGGTGATGATTTAATATCGTGTACCTGGAAGAAAATTTTTAATATCATTGCGCTCATGATAATGTTCAATAATCAATATTCAATTTTAAATAAAGCACATTTGGTAAAAACAATCTGTGTTGTGTTGAATATTGAATATTGATTGTTGAATATTGAACATTATCCTGAAGGCAACGATATTGAAGATTGTTTTAATAGTACCGGCGGTGAATATCATCAGTTAAAACATACTAAATAGAAACGATAAGGTGATTATAGATATCCTGTTTGCAATTATTATTCTAACAGCCCTGATAAAAGGCTATACCAAAGGATTTATCGTTGCTATTTTTTCTGTGATAGGTTTAATGGTAGGTTTGGCAGCAGCCGTAAAACTATCGGCTGTTGTGGCGTTTCACCTGAAAGATTCCGTTAGCCTGCCCATCAGGTGGCTGCCCATTGTTTCTTTTATAGTGGTTTTTTTAGCAGCAATTTTATTGGTACGTATAGGTGCTGCGGCGATTCAGAAAACAATGGAGTTAGCAATGCTGGGTTGGCTGAACAGGCTCGCAGGTATCGTACTTTATTCTTTGCTCTATATAATAATTTTCAGTGTTGTTTTGTTTTACTTAGATAAGGTACATCTAATTAAACCTGAAGCAAAAGGTGACTCATACACTTATCAATTTATTCAGCCCCTTGGGCCGAGAGCGATCGATAGCCTGGGAATAGTGTTGCCCTTTTTTAAGAACATGTTCAACGAACTGAAGACTTTTTTCGAAGCTGTTGCTCATAAGGAAACATAATACCGGCTTAACCTTTCCCTCCTCATCCGGAAATGCTGCGATTTTTAAAGTAACGATTGCAATTCATTGGTTAAACAACCGGTTTTTGAATGGAACTCAGGGGTTAAATATCCATTTTAAGTGTATATTCATTAATACAAGTCACAGAATTATTCATTACTTTGTACTAATTGACAGATTTTGAATTTCCTGAAAGTGTTTTTTGCTTCAAAACAATTATTTTAGCAAACAAATGACTTAGTATTACAACTACAAAGGATGAATTACGAAATCAAACAGCAGGATAAGTTCAAATTTATTGAAGAAGGTGAAGGAGAGCCGCTGATTCTATTACACGGTTTGTTTGGTGCGTTGAGCAACTTCAAAGATTTGGTTGATTTTTTCAGTAAGCGCTATAAAGTTGTAGTGCCTATACTTCCTTTGTTTGAGCTGGATATATTGCATACATCTGTAGGGGGACTTGAAAAATTTGTGTATAGGTTT
Source organism: uncultured Flavihumibacter sp. (assembly GCA_964242315.1). Classification (GTDB taxonomy): domain Bacteria; phylum Bacteroidota; class Bacteroidia; order Chitinophagales; family Chitinophagaceae; genus JADCRZ01. The sequence goes on along the minus strand of CAXTDO010000718.1, from coordinate 66 downwards.
ATAGAAGCCAGAAATTACAGAAATATTCATTTATTAGGTAACTCTTTGGGTGGCCATGTAGGATTG
>CAXTDO010000717.1:0-3678 GCA_964242315.1 uncultured Flavihumibacter sp. | reverse complement strand
GACATGCAGTGGGTAATTCAAAAGTGGAGGGACTATGTCAAGAAGACGTGAGGGAAGAGTTATAAATTATGAACGAAAATCAGTTCATAATTTATCATTCATAATTTATCATTAATAAAGGCTACTTCTTGAAATCAAACAGCGTTGCAGTAAAAATACCGTTCTCTCTTTTTTTAAAGATAGCATGCCAGTTTCCCGTATACCGGATTAATTTGGGAACTAAATACTCTCCAAACTTATCCAGCTCTACCTGCATGTGCACGTCGAAGTCATACACACCGGCATCGTAGCTCATATCCTAGTTACGGGCTACGATCTCCATGGTCTGGCTGTCGAACCAGGTGGTCATCTTGTTTATCACGATCTTGTCTTTTTCGGAACCGCTTAAATCTTCTCTTGCCTTAACGGTAAACAAATAGCAGTTTTGACCACGGTAGTTGTCCATATCTATCACAAAATCATAAAATGCAGATTGCTTGCCTTCAAAAACAGCCACCTTATTACCGATAAATGGAATGCCGGGTATACTGGAGCCGGGATTAAACATCAGCATCTTTAACTGTTCCTTGCTTTTTTGAAGACCTGTTTTATCTTTAGTGCTTAATGATCTTCCTTTTACAATGTTGTTTTCGTTGCATACGGTACCCGTTGTAAAGAACAATCCTGCATACAACTCAGCAGTATAATAATTCCAGTTTCTATTATCATCATAAATATTCCCCGTAACGGTTTCATCAATAACTTCCATGCTTCTGCATCCATGAAGCACCGACTGCCGTGTTTTGCTTTGAAGTGTTGCCTGCACCCTTCCCTTCTTATCCATCATCCGAATATCATTAAAGGATGTATAACCCAGTAGGTGTAGGTTTTTGAATGCTTTGTAAAAGCTGGTATCGTTCTGAACGCGGTTTATAAAACCAGCAACATTCAGGTTATTACGAACCACCACTTCTTTAAGCGTTATGATTTTTTGGGCGATATTAATTAAACTGTCCTGTGAAAAAGAGGGATAACAAATAAGCAGAATACACCAGCATAAACAGTATCTGAGACAGGACTTGAACGCCATCAGGATATTATTTCGGAAATAACATCCGGTAATCTACTTTTATTTTGCCTTTTGAAATATCGTCCAGTTTTCTTTTGAGTAATTTTCTTTTCAGAGGTTTTAAATGATCAATAAAAAGCCTCCCCTCTATATGATCATATTCATGTAACATGATTCTTGCAGTTAAACCATTCGCAGTTATCTCTTGAGACTCAAAGTTTTCATTCACATATTCCATCCTCACTTCTTCTGCACGATAAACATCTTCTCTTATTTTTGGAATGCTCAGGCAGCCTTCATTATAACACCATTCTTCCCCGTCAAGGGTAACTATATGCGGATTTATAAAAACTTTTTTAATGCCCGGGTCATCCGGGTACACTTCCTTTTCATCATCATCGTCATTTTTCATATTTGCGAAAATCTGGCTGCTATCCATTACAAATACACGAATGCTTCTGTTGATCTGTGGTGCTGCCAGTCCTACTCCATTACTATGATACATGGTTTCCCACATATCCTCTATCAGTTTTGAAAGTTCAGGATAATCGGGTGTGATATCTTCCGCGACTTTTCTAAGAACAGGATGTCCGTATGCTACTATTGGTAAAATCATATTATAAACACTTCAACATATATTTTTCAAATGAAATATAGTTATCGGGTGAGCAAATTTAATTGATGTAGTTCATATCTTTTACAGCATTTCTTACTAACTGTTGTGATGCAGGTATTCCTGTAATAAGATGGTTGCCGCTATTTCATCTATTAGTGCTTTGTTCCTGCGATCTTTCTTCTTCATGCCACTTTGAACCATGCTTTGTACTGCCATCTTTGAGGTATAACGCTCATCCACCTGCAACACAGGTATATGAGGAAAATTTTTTGCGAGTTCTTTAACACATTGGGCTACCAGAGGTGTTGCGTGCGTATCGGAATCATCCAGATTTTTTGGCTCGCCGATGATGATTAATTCAACCGGTTCAGTGATAAAGTAGTTTTTAAGAAAAGCAATCAATAGTTTTGAGTCAATAGTAGTTAAGCCGGTGGCAATAATTTTAAAGGGGTCGGTAACAGCTATCCCTGTACGTTTAAGTCCGTAATCTATTGAAAGTATGCGAGGCATGTAAAATTTACTTTTTTTCGTTGACAACTAATGATGCAAGCACGCATGGTGATCGTTACTTCAATACCATGTCTGTGATTACAAACGATGCAAATACTACGCTTGCTATTCCGTTTGAGGTCATAAACGCAATATTTACTCTTCGCAGGTCATCGGCTTTTACGATAGAATGCTGGTAAATGAGCATTCCTATAAAAATGGCAATGCCAAACCAATACCAGATGTGAAAGCCGCCATAACTCCCTGCAACAAGCACACATATTGCACTGAGCACATGCACTATTTCTGAAATCTTTAACGCCCGTTTCTTTCCCAGCCACGCAGGCATCGAATGCAGGCGTTGCGACCGGTCAAAATCAACATCCTGCAAAGCGTAAATGATGTCGAAACCCGACACCCAAAAAATAACGGCTAATGAGAAAAGTATGGGCAGAAAAGCAAAATGACCGGTGACAGCCAGGTATGCCCCAATTGGTGCAAGTGATAAACCCAGTCCCAAAATCAGGTGACATAAAGCAGTAAACCTCTTGGTATAACTGTATCCCAAAACTACAGCCAGCGCAACGAACGACAGGTAAAAACAAAGTGTATTAATTAAACCTGCACAAACAACAAAAGCGGTGCAATTGAACACCACAAATAGCAAAGCCTTATTAGCGGAGATGATACCTGCAGGAATTTCGCGCAGTGCTGTTCGCGGATTGAGTGCATCAAAATTTTTATCTAGCCAGCGGTTGAAAGCCATTGCGGCGCTACGTGCGAATATCATGCAAAGGACCACTAACGCAAACAAAATAAATTGATGATACCTGCCTTCGGCATCCGGCCAAAACGAACTATGATGTAAAATTGATGTTTCATATTTGGGGCCATAATTAATACCCAGAAAAAAACCGATCATCGCAAAGGGCATGGCAAAAATCGTATGTGAAAACTTTACCAGCGAAAAATAATTTTTGATTGTAGTCACTCTTATAGTTTAATGAGTTAATAATAATTGCTTTCAGCCGTCAGCTATCAGGAGGAAACCTCGCTTGCAGTGAACTGCTGATTGCTGACGGCTGATAGCAATCCTACTTAATTCCTCCAGACCCTGTTGCTTACCAGTTCCCACAGCACAATACCGGCGGCAACGGAAATATTCAGTGAATGTTTCATGCCGAGTTGGGGTATTTCAATAGCGCCGTCGCAAAGTAACAATGCCTCCTCTCCTACTCCTACCACTTCATTTCCAAAAATCACTGCTATTTTATCAGCGTTAATGGAGTGTATATTTTGAAGAAGCACACTATTTTCGGCTTGCTCTACTGCGTATACCTTGTAACCTTCAGCTTTTAACAATTGAATCGCCTCAGTAGTTGCAGGAAAGTGCTTCCATGTTACCGTTTCAGTAGCGCCCAGTGCAGTTTTGTCAATGTCTTTGCGCGGTGGGGTGGCGGTATAACCGCATAAATAAATACCTTCTACCAAAAACGCATCTGCCGTACGGAACACACTGCCCACG
>CAXTDO010000716.1:0-3680 GCA_964242315.1 uncultured Flavihumibacter sp. | reverse complement strand
CATATAAACTGCCTGCATAAGAAGAAGCCAGCTCATCAGGAGAAAATTTGGAACTGATCTCTTTATAACGGGCAATCAACTGGGGCGAACGCGTACTGTCAATAGCTTCTGCCAGCTCCAGGTAAACATCTGTCGACAATTTACCGGCAGCCATGTTTTGAAGCTGGTCATCAAAAACTTTTTGTGAATTTTCAACAGGCAGTTTTCCGAGCGCAAGCAATGCAGCCTGCTTTTCTTCCGTTGTTTTTGTATTGATGACATCAGTCAGTAACGATACCATCATGTCTTTTGGAATATCCATTTTACCAAGCAGTCCGATGCCGGCTATTCGTACCATTTTATCCTTATCAGAAAGCGCTTGTTTAATAGCCTGTCCTATTTGCTCATCTTTCATAGTTGCCAATGCTTTCAGCGCTTCCACGCGTACCGTCGGCTTGGGATCTTTCTTTAACAGGCCTAACACCGGTGCTGCTCCTGCTTTTATGTTCAGCTTGCTTATTGCTTTTATTGCGCTTACACGTATGATGGAATCTTTACTATTTAAGGAACGAATCAAAGGATCGGTAAATTTACCGACCACTAATGCAGGGTCTCTTTCTACGGCGCCGCGTAGTCTTCCATCAACCCTGTCTAATACCGATGGTTTGGGCCAGGTGCTTAGTGTTTCGATAGCTTCGGCCTTCATATTTGCCGAAGCACCTTCCTTAAGCGAGTAATCAATGAGGCTTTGCATTGCTTCAGGTGTGCCTATACGTAAGTTAGCATTTATGCAACGCCTTATCAGGGCCTCACTGTTGAAACGGGTATTGTTTAGCACGTTACCTAAAGCAGGCAGCGCATCTTTGATGGAAAGATCGTCATTGATACCACGGGCCGCTTCGGTAACTATATATTCATCAGCATCGTTAAGAAAGTTGGCGATGCCTGCATTACCCATTCTTCTAAGGACCACAACGGCGGCAATTTTCAAACCCCGGCAGGAGTCTTTTGACAAAGCAATCACAGCGCCTGCTTTACCGATACGCGCAAGCGCGAGGCTTCCTGCATGACGTATATAGGCATCTTCGTCGTTGTTATCTCTCAGCATTTCAATGATGGCATTTACTGCAGGTTCGAAAGCGATCTTTCCCAATGCTTCCGCAGCGAAGAAACGGGCACGGCTATACGAATCTTTTAAAACGGGTATCAGGTAATTACCGGCATCTTTGTAACGGATATCGCCCAGCCATTTTGCTGCCTGTGCCCTGATCTCGTTGTCTTTGTCTTTCAATAAAGGAATTAAATCTTTTGCATATTTATTTTCCTTCCTGGCAAGCTGAGCGAGGCCCCAGATACCATGAACCCTTGCCAACTGGTTAGCCGTCTGCGCAATTGCCTTGCGGAATTCCGTCGCACCAGAAGATGCCCGTTTTACCAGTTCAAACTGCGATTTTAACCTGACACGCATATCGGCATTGGCTAACAATGCACCCAGATCAGCCTCCTTAAGATCATTAAAATTTTCTGCCAGTAATTGCTGGGTTTGCCGGCGCTCTGCCATAGCTGCACCTGCCTTATCATCCAGCTTCCAGATGCGACCGTAATTGTGTGTGCCCCAGCCATCGATCCAGTCTGCAACATACATAGAGCCATCAGGACCAAAATCAAGTCCGGTTGCCAATACGCCGCTAACTATTTTATTATGTTCGCCTAACTCGAAAGTGGCTCCTTTAGGATTCAGTTTAAAACTGTGGATACCCGATTTGGCCGGATTACCTACAAATTCGGCAACAAAAAAAGTATTTTTATAAGCAGCACTTAACGCCGTACCAGGATTGTATACCAATCCTGCAGGACCACTTACAAAGTTATTAATGCGGGGCGTAATATAGGCGGCCTGACCTTCAAAGCGGGGCAGGTACATTTTTTCATCCATCCAAACTTTATAAGTGTTGTTGTCTTTATCGCGGTACTTGCCGTACTGCCAATTGCTGCGCCAGCCTGCATCAGAGCCGTTTACTACATATACGAGCCGTTCTTTTTCACCTGCATGATCGCCATCATTGTCCTCACTGATGAGGTTGGCATATTCATCAAATACAAATTCATGTATGTTACGAAGCCCGGCGGCAAAAATTTCAAAATCACTTCCATCAGGATTGGCGCGTGCAACAACGCCGCTGTTCGGATACTCCCACTTTTGCCCGTCAGCGCCTTTGCCATTGAAACCGATATCGCCTATCTGCCAATAGATCTTACCGTCAGGACCCATTTCAACGCCCGACATACCATGACCACTGAAACCGATGTGCACGCCATAGCCATGAGAGATAGACGTTTTATCATCAGCAAGCCCATCGCCGTTTTTATCTTTTATTCTCCATAAATCGGGAGCTACGGCCAGGAATAAATCTTCACCACTGATTAAAAGTCCGCCGGCGACATCCGTTACTTCATCATGAAAATCGTCCGATACCAACTGGGTCTTGTCTGCGATGCCATCTCCGTTGGTATCTTCCATGCGGTACACATTTTCTTTTTCTATTGTAAGGTCTTTCCAGTCATGAGAGCTGTCGAGGTTTACATCTTTCAGCCATAGATTTTTCTTGCTGTTTTCAGGCGATAATTCTTTATGAAGAAACGCTCTCCTGTCTTCCACTGTTTGGAATGAGATGGAAGGTATCTCCCAATCGCGATGGCCGCGGATATCGAATTCAGAATTCTTTTGCCTGTTGGTAGTAATATAATACAGTTTACCCGCGTCGTCAATATCGATAGCAATAGGAGATATCACCGGCGAATCAACTCCCCAAAGTTTCAGGCTTAGTCCGTCAGCCAGTTCAGGAGTAACTACAGACTCTACTGACTTTGCCAACTGTACTGTTTTTGCAGGATCCATTTGTTTGATTCTTGTATCTGCAGGTTGCTGTTTACATCCTGATAGAGACGTAATTACCAGTATAACAAGCGACATAGAGGCTGAGTACGTTTTTAGGGCAGCAACGGATTTTTTCATTTGTAGATGTTTGTAAGAATTGTTTTGAACAATTAGAAGTGAAAATTTATTACAAATAGTTGTCTTGAACCGTGATTTTTATGATTTAAGTGGTTAGGTATTGAAGGTAGTAACTAACATTTTAAGTTTTTTTTAAACACAGAGGGCACAGAGGAAGGAAACACAGAGTCCACGGAGGCCCTGTCCTCTGTGTTTCCTTCCTTTGTGCCCTCTGTGTTTAAAAAAACTGGTCGAAAGGCTGATAGCTCAAATCAATTAGTCATACATTAAAGCTTTAACCGCATAAAGCTTTCTGCCTGTTCATAAATACATGGAATAACAAGGTTGCCTTTTATATCTATGAAACCCCATTTACCGTTTAATGATACTGCAGCCAATCCTTTAGAGAAAGGATTTACAAGATCATACTTGAATGGAATGATGACTTCATTCTTTTGATTTATAAAGCCCCATTTCTTATTTAACTGCACAGCCGCCAGGCCTTCGTTAAATGACCAGGCACTTTCATATTTAATAGGAATTATTTCATCACCATTTTTATTAACATACCCGGATTTATTATTAAGATGCACGGCGGCCATCCCATCCATAAATCCGGCATCCAGGTCATTATATTTAGGCAAAACAATTTCTCTTCCTTTCTTATCAATAAGACCCCTTTTTTGGTAGCCCTTTTCCACTAATG
>CAXTDO010000715.1:0-3687 GCA_964242315.1 uncultured Flavihumibacter sp. | reverse complement strand
GAGCAAACGACTCAATCGTATTCAGTACGTTAAAGATGAAATGAGGATTGATCTGCGACCGCAATGCCTTTAGTTCACTTTCAGAGAACCTGCGCTCAAATTCCACCCTGAGCGTTTCCTCGCGTTGCTGTTCCATTTTAATGCGCTGCTCCAGCAATTCTGTTGTACGGTCTTTTACCTGCTTTTCCAGGTCTTCAGTGAAAGATTGCTGCAGTACTTCATTTCGTTCCAGTTGTTCAATCAGTTGCTGTTGAAAGTGAATCTTATCCCTTTCCGTTTCCTGATCGCGGTAAACGAGCGCTTTTAAAAAGAAAATTATTTCTATAAAAGTAGGTACGCCCATAACAAAGTTGCCTCTTATCAGTGGTGGCAGGTATCGTTTAAGGTCAAGCCATATATAGGGAATGTAAAAGCTGAAACCAACAAGCCAGCACAACATACCATAGTAAATGTATTTGTTGAAGCCTGTTTTTTTGTTCTTAAGATGCAGAAAAATTATGATAATGAAAATAACAAAACCATGAGAAAGCGCTCTGGTAATATTAAAGACGGCCGGAAAAATCCTTAGTTGATCTACAACCAGGGTAAGCAAGGCTGCTCCGGCTAACACCAGGCTGAAAATTTTTATTGCTTTCACCAGCTTCGGCCTGTTCAATCTCAATTCCAGCATTTCAATCTGAAATTGTAAATAGGCTAATGATGCGGCAATATTAAAAAACAGGAAGTAATCTCCCTGGTTCAGGTTGTTCCACAGGAAAGAGTCAAGAACAAGGGCCTTGCCATCGGCTGAAATAAAAACAAAAGTAAGAAGGTTGAACAGGGCATACCAGAGGTAGGCTTTATCTTTTTGCCGGTTACTATATTTTACAATACCAAAGAGAAAAGCGGCAAGGTGGAGACCCAGCAATAGAAGTGTGAAATCTCTCAGTGGAAGAATGCTTAAATCCGATTGATGAATTTCTATAATCGCCTGAGTTAAAGATTGCAATTCGGGTATATCCAGTCCGCTTGAAAAGCCATGGCGCTGTTGCCGCAGATAAAAATGTTGCGTTGCATTTGCCTTTAAATGGATCTTTATTCTCCTGGCATCTTTTTCAGATAATTGGGAAAAAGGCATCGCTGTACCCGACCTGCCTGCTTCTTCGAGATGCTGGTCGTGCACCTCATAAAGAATATTTCTCTTCGCCTGGAAATGGGTTTTAATCATTAGCACGGTGTCAACGACCAGGTTGTTTTTGATTACAAAATGAATCCACCCCGATTCTACCGTGTCAGTTAAAGGAAGAGGCTTAGCAGGATCAAAAGCAGGCAGTGATTGAAAAGAATAAGCACTAAGCATCTTTAAATCTGGAACGTCCTTTTTACTAAGGGTATAAACAGCAGAACCTGAAATTGAAAAATTATCGCCAGATAAAGGAAAGGGTATTGGAACTGCCGTCTGTGCCACAGCGGTTCCGAATATTGTAATTACAAATACGAAGGCAAAACCAGGTTGATGTAGCGGCTTGCAAAAATAAAACATTGGCTCATCTTATAACCGTAAAGGTAACATGTGCCTGGTAACTTAAGAGCATCGCCTACTAAGTGAAAATGCCATTTCACTCATTTAAATGGCCCATCTGCTAAGATGGCCTGATTTGCTGTTTAATAAAATTTCATTTTTACTTCGAAATAATAACTAAAACAAATCAACATGAAAATTATTCTTTTACTGGCAGTGCTTTTCTCAGGATTTACTTATTTCGCTACGGAAGATGATATCACCGGTATATGGCAAATCACGCTGCCTAACAATATTACCGGCACCATCAATTACAGGAAAGACAGCACTTTTGTTACCACTGTAAATAAAAAAATATTTACCTCCGGCAAGTATACTTATAAAGATAATACAGTCACGTTTGTTGAAGATAGTGGCTGTCAGGATAAAAGTGGCGGTTACCTGAAAGGGATATATAAAATAAACTTTTTTGCCGCCGACTCTATACAGTTTGCATTAGTTTATGATAGTTGTGCACCCAGAAAAAAAGATTTGTCCCAATTAAAATTAGGCAGAGTTGAAAAAAGCACTTCTAAATAAATCAATCCTTATTGCAATTCTTGCCTTTTGCTTTACTGCCTTGCAGAGTGGCATTTCCAACACCGCGCCATCCTCTAAAGCCGATTTGGGCAGGCTGCTTTTCTTTGATCGCATATTATCTGCCGATCGTACGGTTAGCTGTTCAAGCTGTCATTTGCCGGAGTATGCTTTCGCAGATACTTCAGCTGCCAGCATAGGAATAGGCAGACATATCGGGTTAAGAAACACGCCTTCATCCATGAATCTTAGTCTGCAGAATGCTTTCTTCTGGGATGGCAGGGCTAAAACAATCGAAGAACAGGCGCTTGTGCCCATAGAAAACCCGACGGAAATGAACCTGTCTATCCCCGAAGCTGTGCGCAGGCTGCAGCAGAGCAAAACCTATGCTGCCTATTTTAAAAAGATCTTTAATGCGCCTCCTTCACGTGAAAATCTTGCAGCGTGCCTGGCTGCGTTTGAACGTACCTTCGAAACCAGCGACACTCCTTTTGATAACTGGAAGCTGAATGATGATGAAAAAGCGGTAAGCGAATCGGCAAAAAGAGGATTTGCTTTATTTAACGGAAAAGGGAAATGTGTGCAGTGTCATTTTGGTGCTGATTTTACTACAAATCAATTCAGGAATATCGGGCTGTTCAATGGCAAAAATCTCAACGACAGCGGCCGGTCGGTGATATCTGGTAAAAAAGAAGACCTCGGCAAATTTAAGGTGGGATCGCTGCGCAATATAGCAGTTACAGCCCCGTACATGCACAATGGCATGTTTAAAACACTGGAAGAAGTGATTGATTTTTACAATGATCCTGCGAAAATTATTACTGATGCCATTAACCGCGACAGCTTGCTTTCCAGGCCAATGAATTTAACTACAGAAGAAAAAAGTGATCTTAAGGCATTTATGGTAGCGCTGACAGATAAACAGTTCGAGCACCTTTTGCTAATGCCCAGGAAACCAGTAAAAGTGCAGCGGTAGTCGAATGTGAAATGCTAGGGTTAAGTTAGGTGTAAACGGACGTAATACATCTCAGCCGTTCAACCAGTTTTTTAACCAAATAGGAGGGAACAGAGGAGGAAACACTTACAATTCAATGCGTAGCATCATACTTAACTTAACTAGATGGTGTTTAACCGTTCCATCAATTCCTGCTTGCGGTTGGGCGCGATATCCACCTCGGTTCCATCCTGCATAATAATACTGCCGCCATCGCTTTTACGTAGCCCGGAAACGTATTCGAGATTGATAATACTCGACCGGTTCACCCGCATAAAACTGCTTGCAACCAGAGCCGGTTCAAACTCTTTGAGTGTTTTAGAAACGATGATCTTCTGTTTGTTGTTCAGGTGGAAGGCTGAGTAATTACTCATAGCTTCCACACGTACTATATCTCCTACCTTTACAAACTGGAGGCCATAAGTAGTAGCCAGCGCCAGTCGCCTGGGCGTTTGATGAACAGACTCATTAAATATCCGGAGTTGTTCCTTCTTCTGTGAAGCACTTTGTTTAAGTGACAGCTTTTTGCGTAGGCGGAGCAGCGCCTGGTTCAGTTCATCCCTGTCTACCGGCTTCAACAGATAATCCTGCGCACTGATACGCAGGGCATTTAAGG
>CAXTDO010000714.1:0-3688 GCA_964242315.1 uncultured Flavihumibacter sp. | reverse complement strand
GTTTCAATGCCATCCTTGCCAAAGGGATAGTTCTGAACACCTCCTTTAATAATCGTCCTGATATCTATAATTTCATTTCCGCTGGGTTGCACTATCACTTTTACTCCTTGCACCAAAAAATCATAGGGTTTGTTCAGTTGGGCAGACGAAACAAAACTGACAGCAGAAAGCGACAGGACAGTAAATGCTTTTGTTATTGATGACTTAATCATAAATAATATTTGAAATTATAAGTTAGGTTTAAAGAAATCATTGGCTTTAGCCACCTTATTCAATTCCGGGTTAATAATCAGCCCGGCTACGTAAGGCTTGTTTTTTAAATAAGCAGCTACAAATTTTTTGATATCTTCTTTACTTACCTGTTGAAGGTTTTTGTCATAATCCGTACTGAAATCCAGTGATGTACTTGCCCACCAGTAGGTGAGCTGGGAAGTAAGGCTGGAAGGTTTTTCCTGTGCCCTTATTCTGTCGCGACGAAGTTTCTGTTTTGCATCCGACAGTTGTTCTTCGGTAAAATAATCATCGCTGCTCCAGGAATGTATTTGATTCATCGTTTCTGCGTAACATTCTTTGATCTTATTCGGATTCGGAGTCATAAACAGGTTGATAGGGCCTACATATTTTTCTGTTTGATATCTGATATCTGCATAGGTAACGAGTCCTTTGTCTACCAGCGCCTGTTGCCACCTTGAGGCATTCAATCCAAGTATGGTACAAAAAACCTGCGCTGCCAGCGTTCCTGCTGAATCATGCCTGTAATCAGGTCCCTGCCAGAACATTTGAATATAAGGCGTTTTAGCAATAGAAGATTCTTTAACAACATATTCCGTTGATAGCAGCGGTTTAAATTCCGGTATCGGATACTTTACAAAAGGGTCAAAACTGCTCTTTGGCCAGTCGCCGTATATGTTTTTAATTAATGCAAATACATTATCATGATTCACATCCCCGGATATTACCAGGATAGAATTGTTGGGATAATAATATTTATCCTTAATGATCGACATCTTTTCAGGAGTTGCTGTATTAATAACATGGTGATCGCCCATTACATTTTTCCTGGTAAACTCGTCGCCCCATAATTTTTTCTGGCATTCATGATAAATTATAAACCATGGATCACTTTCCTGTCTTTGAAACTCACCATCTACAACCGGTCGTTCGTTCCGCATATCTTCCTCCCGGTAAATAGGATAGCGTAGTGCTGAATTCATAAATTTCAGGCCTTCCTGTAAGCTGTCCTTATCAAAGGTGATATAGTAGTTTACCCGTTCTTCAGTAGTATTGCCATTAAAGAAGGCGCCTAGCTCACGGGTTTTTTTTAGAATTTTTTCCTGGTCGGGATAGTCTTTGTTGGCTTTAAAAAACATGTGTTGGTACATGTGCGAAAGACCACTGTATTCAGGGCCTTCCGTATAAGCGCCATTTTTAACAGCTATTTCAACGGTGGCCAATGGCACCTTGTTGTTTTCAATAACAACTACCTCAAGTCCGTTATCTAATTTAGTCCAGTAATCATTTTTTGGAAGGAGCGGTTGCGCAAATAAAGATAAACCTGTACAACATAATAATGCAAGACAGATGATTTTCATTTTAATGATTTGTATACTAATATAAATCATTAAAACTCCAACTTCAAATAAGAAGAATACTTTATTTTACTGCTGTGCAGGCGTGAACTTCGGCTGTTTGGCAGGGGGTATTACAAGCTCTGGACTCAGATCGGACATCGCTTTCTTTACATCTTTCATGTTATAAATAGAGGTGTCAATGAAATACCCGTTTTTACCGACATCTGTTGAAATAGCAACTAAAGCTGTTTCAAAACCGACGTTGCCAAAACCCGAAGTCATTTCCGAAGTCTCAGGCAGCGTAACCTGCAACTGATTCTTATAATTTATTATTTTACCGGGGTTGCCCACTACAATTCTTTTAATGGTGGCGCCAAACTGGGCGGCCATTGCATTTACCGTATCCATTCTTTGCAAGGCCTTTTCCTTTCCTCCCGCTAACTTGATTATGTTAGGATGCATGTATTTGATGAAAGCGGGAAAATCTTTTTTTATCAGGGCGTTTGCCATATCCATTGCCTGCGTCTTGATAATAGTGTTTTGATTTTGCGCGAAGGAAACAGCGGTACACAAGCTTATCAGACAACATAGAAAAATTCTTTTCATACAATTATTTATAAATCACTTTTTCTAAACTTCCAGTTAGTAATAATGCAATATACTAACACATAAACCGCTGCAACTGTTAAATAGGTAGGGATATGGCTTTCCCATAATTTTATTTTATCAGGTGTGCTTAGTATTTTTCTTCCATAAGGTTGCGGAATAAGCATATCCGTAATTTCCTGAGGGAAGTAGTCAACCCAACCGATGCTGTATTTGTTTCTTAGAAAGAGTACAACAAATTGTTCAATGATCATGTATATAAAAAATATACCCATAGCCAATCCCGCTCTTTTAATAAGCAGGCTGATAAGAAATGCAATCATAGAATAGGAGATCATCTCCACAAAGAAAAATCCCGCAAACCTTACGTCCTGAAACATAGTGATGCCTGCCGGTAATTTATTGCCATAATATCCAAATGCAAGAGAATTAAGAAAAACAATCATTGTAAGAAATATAGATAATATCAGTACCTCCACTAATTTAACATTGATAAACTGGCCCCTGGCCCAACCGTCAATGATGTTCTGACGGTGCGTTTTGTAAGTAAATTCATTAGTGGTTAAAGTAATGATGAGTATGGCAGGTATTAATAAAAGCAAACTGGAATTATACGCAATAGTCTGCCATACATCTGGAAATGCAAACGGACTTCCTAAAATACTTTTGCCGTTAATTTTAGGGAAACTATTGTTCATCGTATCATATAAAACATAATTAAAAGCCGGTATGCTTATAACAGCAATAAGAAGCAGTATCCAGAATGTACGGTAGTTCTTTAATTTTAGCCATTCGATGTGTAACAGTTGTAACATGCAGGTTGGTGTTGTTTTTTGAGTTGGCTATCAGCCGTCAGCTATCAGCAATCAGGAGATAAATGAGTAATATTCTTCCTGGCACCTGATGGCTGACGGCTGATAGCTTTAATTAAATGCTTCACTGGTATTTGTTAGCTCGAAAAATTTACTTTCAAGGCTTTTCTTCTTCAACAGTAAATGATTTAAAATGATGCCCTGATCGAAGCAGAACTTATTTACCATCTCCAGGTCGGCCAGTCCGTTGTTGAAAGTTAACTGTACTTTATTTTCAAAGAGTTTTACCGATTTGGCGCTGGGAAAGTTTTGTAACGCAGGTAACAGTTGTTGCATGTTATAACTACTCACTTCAACAATGTCTTCATTTATTAAAACATCATTTACATTACCTGAAGTTAATAGTTTTCCTTTTTGAAGGATGGCGACATGTGTGCAGACTTTCTCCACTTCATCAAGCAGGTGGCTGGCAAGGATGATGGTTTTACCTTCCCTGGCAAGGCTGCGGATCAGTTCGCGGGTTTCGGCAATGCCTACCGGATCAAGGCCGTTTGTTGGTTCATCCAGCACCAGCACCGAAGGATTGCCTAATAAAGCCGAAGCCAGTGCCAGCCGCTGTTTCATGCCTAATGAGTAGGTGCTGAACTTTGATGTCTTACGCTGTGTGAGCTTCACCTTTTCCAAAGCATCCGGAATATC
>CAXTDO010000713.1:0-3710 GCA_964242315.1 uncultured Flavihumibacter sp. | reverse complement strand
GGTCAACAGTATTTGGCTGCCAGTATGAATTTCACTTTCAAAGAAAATGGCTGCACCGCTTAGCCCTGCACGATCAATCATATTTCTAAGACATGCACCCTTACTGCCGTTCGATGAAATGATGCCTGTGTCGAAACCCGCGCCGTTATCGGAAAGGATCATCGAGAGGGAATGTTCCTCATAGCACATTTTAATTAAAATGAAACTGGCTTTAGCATGCTTCAGGATGTTATTCAAAGCCTGCTGTACAATCCTGTAAATAATAATTTCCCTGGAAGCTTCCAGTTTAGTTTCCTTACCCGACACTTCAAATGATGTTGTCAACACGCCATATCTTTCCATCAGTTCCAGGTCAAACCTGATCGCCTCTTTTAAACCTATGCGGGCTATGTTCCCGGGATCCAATGTTCTTGAAAGATCACGGAGATCAACGATAACTTTACTTACCAGTTTCATGGAGTTTTCAATCTTTTGAGTGGCATAAGGATTATCTTCCAATTCAATTGCCGTTAACTGAAGATTAGCCAGCGACAACACCTGTCCGATGTTATCATGAATCTCCTGTGAAATATTATGCATTGTTTGTTCCTTGATCTCGAGTTGTGTTTTTAATATTTCTTTATCATATTTTTCTTTGATCGCATGAAGTTCGCGGATGTGCTGATTATGCCTTTTCTGATAAATAAAGAGTACAAATATCAGCAAATTGGCAAGAAGTATTAAAATAATGCTACCGGCAGCTATTGTTATAGGAACGGACTCCATTATGGCATGTTTAATTTACTTATTGATTTGTAAATAAGCGTCCGTCTTCAAATATGGATGCTTGTAATGAACGTGTCTTAATGTTCAGAAGGTTTAAAAATTCTGTGGCAATACAAAGCAATATTTATCTGGATGAATAACAGGAACTCAAGAAAATACCCGTACCCGTAAATTGTTTTTGCCATTTCTTTATCGTTTGTAATTAATGTATTGAGCAGACCCTTTATAAATAGATTACCGATAAAATAAATCAAAAATCCTACATTGATCCAGAACAACGGATCACTTTGCAAATTCATGATTTTGGGTGTAGAAAGTGTTTGATAAAAATAAATTAATATCCATACAGTTATCAGCATCGCTTCGATAGTTCTCGCGTAAGAATCAATTACGTCTGCGTGTTCAACAAATAGTGTTAACAGTATACAGATTATTACGAAGCCATAGATGGTCAGCCGGATGGTTTTTTTTAATAAAGAATTTTTAAAGGAACGGTAGTACATAGAAGCAAGCAGCAGGTATTCAACAGGTGTTAAGATATGATACAAAAATAAATTGTTCCTGATATGGAACTCAAGTCTGAGCAACATGCCAACACTATTAAAGACAGCCAAAATCACCAGGTACAGGAACAATGTTCGGAATACGCTATTCAATTGCCGGTACTGACTGATAAAAGAAATTATCGTCAGATACAGCATAGAGAAATAAATATAATGAAGGGGGCTCAATCGGGTAAATTTGCGAAGTAACGATGGTGTTTCCGGTTAAATTCATCCAGACATTACCCGCCTAGTCGTTCATTTGGTTGCCGTTTTCAGGAGGCGCTTCGCAGCAAATGCTTGCTCCCTCGTCAGCGTCCTTCAAGGTATATCTATCCGCAAACATAAACCTTTTTAATCGGTGAACGCTTCTACTACCGCCGCTGACGCTATTTGTTCCGGTTGATTGCGGCCTTAACACGGGTTGTAATCTTAACCTTTTTGTATCTGTTTTGCCGCCGGTACGTCTTCCTTCATAAACGATGCAGGTTGGATACCTGTTTACCAATCCCTGGTTCCTTATAAAAATTTTGAAGTTTGCAATATAATTTATGGCTGTCCTTTTTACTACTTGTTGATAGGTAACTCTGTCCTGGGTTTTTTTAACAGAATCTACTTTAATAGAAATCCAGGTAGCACCATTTGGAGCGCCTGGTATGGTAGCGCTGTTAAGATCGAGATATCTGTATACTGTTTTTGTTTTAAACTTTTTAATACTATCATTTTCTTTACATGGAACAATAATTAGGATATAATCCTTCACGCTTCCTGCGGAAAGTTTTCCCAGGTATACACGGAAGGGCGCGGCAGGTAAAAATTTAGTATCAAGATTGATATTGTTATAGGGATAAAAGGGTATGAGGTTTCTGGCGTACAGATCTTTGTTGCTTGCAATAATGGATCGCTGGTATTGCAGGCTTAGTTCCTGTGCTTTTTTAGGTAGCAAATTGATATTAGCGTGCTCAACAGTTTCGGTGCGGGTGCCATAACCAGGGTTCTTTGCCTGGGCCTGACTATCTGCCGCAACGGCAATGGCACAACACGTAATAAATAGACCGAATATAAACTTGCTCTTGTGGAGATTTTTTCCGGTAAAGTGAAAACAGTTGGTAATCATATTATTTGTTTTATAGTGGGCAATAGTGTGTCAGTTATCGTAAAGCTAATTTATAAAATGTTGCTGTACCATCCTATACACTGTCAGGTATTGACGCAATAAAAATACTTTATTGATATTTAATGGGTTATTGTTGGAACGAACTGTAAATACCCCTTTTAGCACTTAGAAGAAAGGTGATAATCCGCCCCCTCCTGTTATCCGCCCACTAAGCCACAAAGGCACGAAGGGACACTAAGAATTTCCTTAGTGTCCCTTCGTGCCTTTGTGGCAATTTTGATCAATTATTTACCTCAGCCCCACATGATCGATGTATAACTTGCCAATCCAATCCTGGTTTTGAAATGTGAGGTCTTTTATTGTTGCGGGATTTCCGATATCAGGCATGGAAAGTTTATATTCAATCCATTTGCCTTCTTCAATAGTGATAACATAAGTTGTTCCGCCGCTTGGAGACAGGCTAAGCTTTTTGCCTCCCGAACCCGGCGTGCCGAATATGGAAAATGTTAGTTCAGTATAGGTTGCTGTGGATACGCTTCCGTTTGCAAATTTCAGTGCGCTCCATTGACCGGTATAATCCACTTTAATAGATGCAGCGCCATCGCGTACATTTTCAGTGTTGGAAAAATCTATAGTGGATCCCCATCCCCAGTTCTGCCAGTTGTTTTGAAGCGCGTCGACGTAAAAGGCATATTTCAACGGGGCCAGATCAGGAAGGTCGCCAACAAAAGCCAGACTTTGAGTTGACTCGACGGTTAACATGGAGTATGCAACCAGAGTTATCTTACCCTTGTTAGCTTCTTTAGGTACTCTTATAACCAATTGGGTAGGCGACTTACTTACGAACACCGTATCAGCCTGTGTTTTGCCTTTAAATAATATTCCCTTAGTAAGATCGAGGTTGGTTCCGGTGATGGTCAGGTTTTTCTCGCGTTCTATCGGAACCGGTGAAAGGTTTGTAATAGCTGGCAATGTAACTATAAGGTCGGCAGGGGTAATGATAGTCAAAGGTTTTGTTCCTCCGGTAGTGAAAGTCAGGGCGCCGGTCTGAGCATTGATGGGCACTTTTACCACCAGTTCGGTCAAAGACTTACTAACGAATGAGTCTACCATTAAATTTTTTGAAAACCATACCTGTGTTACCCAGTTTAAGTAGTCGCCTTTGATGGTTATGTTATCTCCGGGCCGCACCTCCGGTGTAACAGATTTTATGGTAACAACCACTTCCAGGTTTAATTTGGTTTTTGACACTACGTCTCCTGCGGGCGTTTTAAGCGTTACAAAAC
>CAXTDO010000712.1:0-3710 GCA_964242315.1 uncultured Flavihumibacter sp. | reverse complement strand
CCGTGGACCTCCGTGCTACCTCGGCTTTTCCTCCGTGGTTAAAAAAACACTTACAACTTTAACGCTAGAATTTTGCTTACTCTATAAATTTAATAGGAAATTAAATATCTTCGTTTACAAATCTAAATTTTTTAATTATGAGTTTACAATTAGGAGACACCGCTCCCAACTTCAAAGCCATGACTACCATAGGGGAAATTGATTTTTACGGATACCTTGGTGATAGCTGGGGTGTTCTGTTTTCGCATCCAGCAGATTTTACTCCGGTTTGTACCACTGAATTAGGTAAAACTGCAGCATTAAAAGGTGAGTTTGAAAAAAGAAATGTAAAAGCCATAGCAGTAAGTGTAGACCCTATAGACAAGCATCACTTGTGGACCAAAGACATCAATGAAACTCAGAATGTTTCAGTTGATTTTCCGCTCATAGCAGATGAAGACAAAACCGTATCAACTTTATATGGAATGCTTCATCCAAACGCTTCCTTAACAGCCACTGTGCGTTCCCTTTTTATTATCGGTCCGGATAAAAAAGTAAAGCTGATGATTACATATCCTGCTTCTACCGGAAGAAATTTTGTGGAAGTACTCAGGGTAATCGATTCATTGCAGTTAACGGCTAATTATAGTGTAGCCACACCGGCAGACTGGAAACAGGGCGAAGATGTTATCGTGGTTCCGGCAGTATCAACTGAAGATGCCATGAAGAAATTTCCAAAAGGTGTGAAGATAGTAAAGCCTTATTTACGTTACACGCCGCAGCCTAATGTAGATTAAAATCTATTCAACAGTTTACAGTTCATAACAGCAATAACATTGAAACTATGAACTGTAAACTTATTACCCTTTTATCTTACGCAGCTGTTGCAGCAACGCTTTCATATCCCTGGGAACAGGCGCTTCCAGATTGTGTATAATTCCAAACATATCCTTGAAAATAAGTTTGCCCGCATGTAATCCTAACCTTGATAAAATCGGTTTTTCTTCCTCATCTTTTGACGACAACTTAAACTTCTTTTTTAAGGAAGATAGCAGGATTGGTTTTCCATCTCCGTACAAGTCATCACAGGCAATGGGATGGCCCAGGTACTTCATGTGTACGCGTATCTGATGTGTACGACCTGTAAAAATGGCAAACTGTACATAAGAAAACTGACCGAACTCTTCCAACACTTCGTAAGCTGTTATCGACTCCTTTCCTTTGGTGGCGGTTGTCATGATCCCTTTTTTAACAGGGTGTTCAATGATGGGAATGTTTATAACCCCTTTCTTTTCCGCAAGGCTGCCGCTAACAAAACCGGTATAATATTTTTCCGTCTCCCTGTTCTCAAAAAGCTGCGATAAATATTTATGCATGGCTTCATGCCTGGCAAAAACTATTACACCGCTTGTTTCTTTATCAAGCCGGTGAACGGTAAATATTTCTGTATGTCTTTCCTTAAGTATATCTTTTAACGAAGGCTGGGATTGCATCCTGTCTGGAATTGAAAGCATCCCGGCCTGTTTATTTATTGCGATAAAATCTTCATTTTCAAAAATGACTTCCGGTCCGTTCTTCATAAAAAAACGCTATTGGTTTTTTCCATCCTTATTAAAATGTTTAAGAATCCTTACTTCTTTTTCTGCGAGTAGCCGCCATTTACCACGCTGCACATTTTTTTTTGTAAGTCCGGCATACATCACCCTGTCAAGGCCAATTACATCATAGCCAAGCTTTTCGAAGATCCTTCTTACAATACGGTTACGGCCGCTGTGGATTTCAATACCTATAATACTTTTATCTTTTGAATCGGCATATGCCAGCGCATCCGGCGCAATAAAGCCATCTTCCAACACGATACCGTTTAGTATCTTTTCAAAATCATTTTTTGTAAGATCTTTATTGAGTTTCACCTCGTAGATCTTTTTTATCTCGTGTTTAGGATGGGAGAGGGTTTGCGCCAGTTCGCCATCATTAGTGAATAGCAGCACCCCGGAAGTATTTCTGTCGAGCCTTCCGATGGGGTATACCCTTTCAGTGGTAGCATTTCTGATTAAATCAAGAACCGTCCTTCTTCCCTGCGGGTCATCGGTAGTAGTAATTACATCTTTCGGCTTATTAAGCAAGATGTAAACAAAATGCGCTGAAGGAACTATCTTCCTGCCTTTGACTTTTACAATATCGTTCTCCAAGATTTTAGTGCCGGGTTCTGTAACAACTTTGTCATTCACAGTTACTTCACCCAGCCTTACCAGATCAGCAGCTTCTCTTCTTCCGCTGATGCCACTGTGTGCGATATATTTATTCAGCGGCATCTGCGCACCGGTGTTGGCTGAAGCACCTTGCTTCGGGGCTTCTTTAAATGATTTCACACCATTGGACTTAACAGGAGAAGAAGTATCCTTTACTCTCTTTTCAGATTGTTTTGGTGCCGGTTCGGAAGCTGCAAATTTTAAACGCCTTTTTTCTTCAAACCTTTTTTCTATGGCTATTGCCCGTTCTTTTTTGGCAATCTTTTTTTCCTGTTTGAATTGCTCCTTAATAGCGCTTCCTCTTGTTTTGTTGATAAATTTTTCGAATTGTGAGTTCTTGCTCATGATGGATGTTTTTGCTGTTTTGCAACAGTAATTGGCTTTCAGCGGTCAGCTTTCAGCCGGTGATCTAATAAATGATTCCCGAAATTAATATACGATGATCAGGATAGGATGTGTCAATATTGTTAATTATAAGTATGTTTCGTTATCTGCTAAAAGCTATATTTCAACTCCGGCTTTATTAGCAAGCTGACCGCAGGCTGCATCTATATCCTTGCCGCGGCTTCTTCTCAGGTGTGCATTCACGCGGGATTTTGAAAGATGGTTCATAAACCTTTCCACTTTTTCCTCTTCAGGCTTTTCAAATTTTGCCGCATCAATAGGATTGTATTCAATGATATTTACCAGGTGCATCGGCACCTGCCGGAATATCTTTATCAGTTCTTCGGCATCACGAATAGAATCGTTAAAATCTTTAAACAGGATGTATTCAAACGTAATCTCATTGCCGGTTTGCTCATAAAAATAATTCAATGCCTCTATTAATACTTTAATATTATTAGTTTCATTAATCGGCATTATTTCATTTCGTTTGATATCGTTGGTAGCATGCAGCGATAAAGCGAGGTTAAACTTTACTTTGTCATCCCCTAACTGTTTAATCATTTTTGCAACACCGGCAGTAGAAACCGTTATGCGCCTGGCACTCATGCCAAGTCCGTCGGGTGATGTGATTTTTTCAATTGCCCTGAGTACATTCTTATAGTTTAACAAGGGTTCGCCCATGCCCATAAAAACAATATTGCTTAATTTTTTTCCGTAAGTTTTTTCGGTTTGCTGATTGATGAGAACGGCTTCATCATAAATTTCATCAAAATCAAGATTGCGTTTACGCTCCATGTAACCGGTAGCGCAGAATTTGCAATTGAGAGAACAACCTATCTGTGAACTTACGCAGGCCGTATAGCGGGTCTCTGTTGGAATCAGTACACCTTCCACCAGGTGACCGTCATGAGTTTTAAACCGGCTTTTTACTGTTCCGTCGGAGGAATATTGTGTTGCATCTATCTTTAATGCAGGCAAAGAGAAATTGTCTTCCAGCTTCGATCTAAGCTCCTTGCTCAAATTTGTCATGTCTTCAAAGCTGTGGGCGTGCTTCTTCCAAAGCCATTCATAAACCTGCTTTGTTCTAAATTT
>CAXTDO010000711.1:0-3722 GCA_964242315.1 uncultured Flavihumibacter sp. | reverse complement strand
CACATGGTGTGAATGCCGAATTAGATGAACTGAGAATGATCTCTTCAAGCGGAAAAGAATACCTGCTGCGGCTGCAACAGAAAGAAGCGGAGACTACCGGCATCCCTTCCCTGAAAATTGCTTTTAACAATGTATTCGGCTACTACCTGGAAGTGACCAACTCGCATAAAAACAAAGTACCGGCTACCTGGTTGAGAAAACAAACGCTCGCAAATGCAGAACGTTACATCACCCCTGAACTAAAAGAATATGAAGAAAAGATTATGGGAGCGGAAGACAAGATCCTTGAAATGGAGCTTAAAATATACCAGGCCTTATTAAATGAGTTACAGGACTACCTAGCTCCCATCCAGACTAATGGAAATACTTTAGCCATCCTCGATTGTTTGCTTTGTTTTGCCAATAACGCGCTGCGCTTCAATTATAAGCGCCCGCAACTGCATGAAAGTGATGAACTGGCATTGAAAGGCGGCCGTCACCCTGTAATAGAAAGGAACCTGCCTGCTGGTGAAACCTATATTACCAATGACATTGAATTAAATAAATCGTCGCAACAAATCATTATTCTTACAGGGCCTAACATGAGTGGGAAAAGCGCCTTGTTAAGACAGGTAGCGCTGATTACTTTGATGGCTCATGCCGGAAGTTTTGTTCCTGCCGATGAAGCCATCATACCATTAACCGATAAAATTTTTACAAGGGTTGGCGCAAATGATAACCTGAGTGGCGGTGAAAGCACTTTTATGGTGGAAATGAATGAAACCGCAAGTATCCTGAACAATCTTACCGACCGGAGTCTTGTATTGCTCGATGAAATAGGCCGCGGTACATCAACGTATGATGGCATCTCCATTGCATGGAGCATCGTGGAATTTCTGCACAAAACAGTTCATGCTCCCCTGACATTATTTGCCACTCATTATCATGAGCTGAATGAGCTGGAAAACAAATTACCGGGGGTCAAAAATTATCATATTTCAAATAAGGAAGTAGCCAACAAAATTATTTTTCTACGTAAGCTTTGTCCTGGTGGCAGCAAACACAGTTTCGGCATTCATGTGGCAAAAATCGCAGGCATGCCTGTCAGTCTGGTAGAGCGGGCTAATGAAGTGCTGAAACAACTGGAGAAAAAACATGTAGATGACAACCTGGGCGAACAGGTAAAAAAATTAGCTGCGCCTCATGTCCAACTATCCATCTTCGACGAACATTCACAAACGTTTGAGGAAATCAGGAAACTGCTGGATGATGTTGACATCAATCGTTTGACGCCTGTGGAAGCTTTACTGAAATTGCAGGAGGTTAAGAGTAAGGTTAAGTAACCTGATGATGAAACCTATAAGGTTTTTAAAACTTTATAGGTTTGTACGTAGCGCAGGCGCCTGTTAAAACTCCAGTATAAACCCGATGTTAGGTGTAAACTGGGCTTCACTGTCATTCAGGATCAATGGTATGGCATTAGAGCCATTGTTTTTTACTTGCTGCCCGTCTGTTGTTAAAAATCCGGTATTGTTCTCGTTCCGTTTGAAAGTGTAGGAAGGGTATGACGGCGTTGCAGCGAAATAAAAATTAGTGAGTTCGGCAAAAACATCAAAAGTTACGCGGCGGTAGTTCCAGCGCTTATCTACCCGTATATCGGCCTGGTTAAAGGCGCTCAGGCGCAGGCTATTGATCTGGCTGTAATTAAGCACACCTGAACCGGTAGTGAGGTAATTGAGCTGTGATGCCGCATCATCAAACGGAGTAAACGGCGCTGCGCCCTGGTACCTGAATTTTAAGCCCACTTCATAGTTGCGCAGGAGCTTATAACCTAAAGTTAGTGATATCAACTGGCGGTTATCCCAGGCTGTAGGTACATACTGCCCGTTCAAGCCGCTAAATTCACTCTTAAACAATGTATAAGATAATACCCCAAAAAAACGGTTGGTCAATTTTTGCTGTGTAAAGAACTCGATCCCGAATGACTTTCCTTTTCCCGTACTGCTGATCGCCTCGTTACCTATAACGGTATAGTCGCCCCCTTCATTAGCCAGTGAAATACCGTCGCGTAGGGAAACCGGGTAGTTGGTGTATTTTTTATAAAAGCCCTCAAAGGTAAAACGGGTAGAACTGGAGGGCAGAAATTCCAGTCCGGCGACGTAATGATCGGAACGAATGTATTTTGTACCCTGGTTCACCAGGTGACTGCTTTGGTCACGGAAACCTAATATTGTATAAGACGGCAGTTTGTAATAGGAGCCTACCGAAGCATTCAGGTTCCATTTGTCGCTTAAAGCATAAGAGAGTGAGAGTCGTGGTGAGAAGGTTTTGCCCGGATTGCCACCATCTCCTGTATAAGAGTTCATGTCAGACCGGACACCGGCATTGATGCCCAGTGTATTATTAAAAACACGCTTTCCTATCTGTGCAAAAAGGCCGTACCGCCAAAAATTTAATTTGGTATTGGTATTAATGATTATCGAAGGCTGTATGATATTTCCTGAGGCATCTTTTTCTTCCGCCCTGAAGCGGTTATAATATTGGTTGTTAAATTGAAGATATTGCGCTGAAGCACCATACGACCACTGCCAGCCGGCATTAGCAAAATTAAAATCAAGGCGCAGCTTATTTTCTCCTTCAACAGAGCGTATTTTTAACCGTCGCCTGGTTTCGTCACCGGTTTGGTTATCATCAAATTTGTCAATCGTGTTATCTAAAACATCCCGGCTTAAAGCCAAATTCATAAAGCCGTTGTTAATCTGGCGCTTGAGGCTCATGCCGCCGGTATAGCTCGTTTGATTGATGAAAGGAGCATTATTTAAAAGATACACCTTGTCTGCAGTAGCGTCTTTCACCTTACCAAACCGGAATTTATCGATAGCGCCAATACCAATAACGTTAAGTATCGTCTTTTTATCAATCTTATGAGTGATCTTGGTTTGGAAATCCCAGTAACCGGGGCGGATAGGCAGGTCTAAAAGTGTAAATAAAGTTTGCAGATAAGAACGCCTGGCCGAGGCAAGGAAAGTGGTTTGGCCGTTTTTAGCCAAAGGGCCTTCCATCGTTAAAGCGGCGTCTGTGGCTTTAATACGCAGGTTACCCTGAAGCCGGTCGGGGTTACCAGTTTTTTGCGTGAACTGGAACACGGAACTTAAGGCGTTATCGAACCTTGCATCGAAAGCCGAGGTACTTAACTTTACATCTTGTATGAATAGCACATTTAATATTCCGGTAGGCCCGCCGCCGCTTCCCTGGGTGCTAAAGTGATTAATCACCGGAACTTCTATGCCATCCAGGTAAAACACGTTTTCACTTGGCGCTCCGCCCCTTATAATAATATCATTCCTGAAACCTCCACTGCTGCCATCGGTGCCGCTAACACCCGGTAAAGACTGGATAACGCGTGAGATATCAAAATTCCCCCCTGGATTGCTTTTTATTTCTTCTGTGGTTAAGCGTTGTACGGATAAAGGTGTGGACAAAGTGGCGGCATTAGCCGTTCTGCCTGCTGTGACTCTTACCTCTTTTAAGGAAGTATAGGGCGATAGTTCTATGTTAAATACGTTGTCATTTCCTGATGTGATGACTACGTTGTATAAGATTTCGGTCTGATAACCCACCGAAGATACCCGAACATTATAGCTGCCTACGGGTATACCCGTGGGTTTGAATTTTCCCGTGCTGTCCGAAACCGTTCCTTTACCTTGCTGACCATCCAAAATAATGCTTGCTGAAGGTATAGG
>CAXTDO010000710.1:0-3727 GCA_964242315.1 uncultured Flavihumibacter sp. | reverse complement strand
GATGTATGCAGCACGAAGGGTTGTATTCGCGGGTTTATATGTCGTAAATGCAGTGATCAACCTGTGAGGTTTCTAAAAACCTCACAGGTTTTAAATGAAGCCTTTACCGAACCCAAACCTGAAAAGTTTTGAAAACTAAATAGATTGCTCCAATTTAAACCTGTGAGGTTTTTGAAACCAGTGAAGCGGGTGAGCTTCGCCAGGTTGTTCCAAAAAAAAGGCTGCCTGTAAGGCAGCCTTTTAAATTGTTGTCATCAAACTCAATTAAACAAATACCTGATCCCTATCTGACCCTGCCAGCGGGAAAGAAGGCCGGTATAATCCTTAAAAGTGCTGGTAAGCGGGATCTGCTTAGCCGCATCAAGATAGGGAAAGGAATATCTTGGTTTACCTGCATCGGCGGTGCCCGCAGGAGCTATACCTTCGAATTTCAGGATATTTGTAACATTGGTTGTTTTGGCTAAGCTCCAGTTTTTATTTATGAAATTGCCAAGATTGATAAGGTCGAAAGTAATTCGCAGCGTATGCTTGTTGCCCTCACCTTTACCTGTTTGTAAAAAGACTTCTTGCGTAATGTTCAGATCGAGCCTTTTAAAAAATGGCATTACCAAGCCATTCCGTTCTGCAACTTTTCCACGGTGCTTGCTCAGGTAAGGATCCTGATCGATATAGCTATTTAACTGCGTCCATGCCTGGGCAGCTGTTCTTGTATCGGTGATAACACCGCCACCAGTATTTACGGGAACCAGCACGATGTCGTTCTGATCTTTTGGAATGTAGATGAGGTCATTGGAAGTATTGCCATCATTATTTACATCACCATTGTAAACATACGATGCACTGGGAAATAAAGTAAGCTCTGAAATAGTACTGGGCGACGCTTCAAAAATCAACCCTACCGAAGTAGCAAGGTGCTTTGCATAGGTAAACCGGTAAGAGGCCGATGCGATCACGCGGTGGGGAACATAAAAATTAGAGTAACCTATTTCAGGTGAATTTGGGTCGCCGGTTATGGGTCTTGATCCCCAAAGCGTAGAAGCTGTGGAGCCGCCGATATTCAAATCTTTCGATTTGGCATAAGTATATGCTGCATTCACATACAGGTTCCTGAATGTTTTCTGAAGCTGTATAGTGGCATAATAAGCATACCCTTTCTGATAATTTTTCATCAGTATGGCGTTACCGATGTTTGGGTTGGTGGCAGAAGCACCACCTGTACCTGCATAGATCTTGGTAGCACCATAGCGTACCCTGTTGTCTGAACCAACAAGCGGAGTGCCTGTTGCAGGGAGATTAATGTTTTCAAAATTTACATTATTAATGTCTTTTGAATAGTTACCCTCCAGCGTTAACACGATGTCGCCAGGTAATTTTCTGTCAACGGCCAGGGTAGCTTTTAATACCTGTGGGTATTTAAAGTCTTTATCGGTTACATTGATACTGTAGGCTGTATTAGATCCGCTGGTAGGCCGGTATTTATTTATGTCAGGATTAAAAATATAACCTGTTCCGTTACTAATAGATCCGAATTGAACACCGTTATTGCTGGCCTGGTTGCTGATCCATACAAAGGGAGGAGGACCGGCAAATAAACCTGCACCACCGCGAATCTGCGTAACCTGATCATTTTTCACATCCCAGTTAAATCCGATTCTTGGAGAAACCAGCGGGTTTGTTGCCGGCTTCTGGCCAACATCTACATGCACTCCGTTTCGGAAGGTAAGTGCAGGAACATTAGGATTGGAGGTAAATTCTGCCTTAAAGAACGGAATATCCACCCTCAAACCATAGGTAAGCGTTAAGTTGGGTAATATCCTCCATTTATCCTGTGCAAACAGACCCAGTTCAAAGGCAGATGGAGTGGCAAAGGGGAACGAGCCATCTTTACTAAAAGAATAAGACAGATCGTAACGTACAGCAGGCTTGGTGCCTGCAGCGCTGGCGTAAAAATCCGCCAGACTGTTAAACCTGTAAACACCCTGGAAACTTGGGGAGAAGCCGTTTTTGTAGTCCCTGTGATAATTTTGAGTACCAAAGCTAATTTCATGACTTCCTTTGTACAAATTAAATATATCCGAAAACTGGAATATATTAGTACTTAACAGGTTGCCATAAGAGTATTGCTCATTACCAAAACTGGTAAAGGGATTACCGGAACCGTCCAGGATATCAACCAGCGGAAATACCTGGGGAGACAGCAACGCACGGTAATCTCTAAGCGCTGAATAACCAACCTGTAATTTGTTAGATGCTTTATTACTGAGGCGGGTATTTAATTCGGCGATAACAATTTTGAAATTATTGTTTTGCGCATATCCGCTACCGTAGAAAGGCATGGCAGTAACTCCGGGCGTTCTTCCGTTAACGGAATTTATAGATCCGCTGTTGCTGGCCTGAATTTCGCGGAACGATTTAAAATAATTGTATTTAATGGTGAAGGTGTTCCTGCTATCTATGTTCCAGTCCAGCTTTACTGTTAACTTATCACTTTGCGTTCTGTAGCTGTAATTCTGATAGGCACCGGGATCGTAATTGTAAGTATCTTTTAAAAACTTACTCAGCCGGTTTAACGTATCGGCGTTAGCCTGCGAAACGACGCTACTGGCAGGATGAGATGCATCTGAAGCAAGATAACTGGTACCAGGTTGCGTTAGCCTTTCCTGCTCACCACTTATAAAGAAAAATAATTTATTCTTTATGATTGGGCCACCTATGGAAGCGCCCCGTTGATTATACTTGTAGTCCTGTTTGGGAACCGTAACGCTCCCTACTTTATAACCCTGAATATCAGGCGACCTCAGAAAGGTGTATACCGATCCTTTAAACTGGTTAGTTCCACTACGTGTTACCGAATTGATGCCTGCACCTGAAAAACCACCCTGTCTTACATCGTAGGGAGAAACGTTCACCTGAATCTGTTCGATAGCATCCAGACTGATAGGCTGCGAATTGGTTTGACTGCCCAGCGCCGGAGACGAGCCTAAACCGAAAGTATTGGTAAGGTTTGCGCCGTCAACTGTTACTGTATTTAAAAATCCGTTGCGCCCGCCGATGTTGAATCCGCTGGCAGACGGGGTAAGCTTTGTAAAATCAAGCAGGGAACGATTGATAGTCGGCAATCGTTCAATCTGTGTACGATTGATGATCTCCTGGCTTCCTGTTCTGTTCTTATTAATAACTTTCTCCTGTCTTACCGCTGCTACCACAACATTCTCGAGAGTAGTAGATGCCGGTGCCAGCGTAAAATCGGCTTTAGATTCCTGGCCAAGGAGCAGGTTAATATTTTCTTGTTTCTGTTCGTTGAAACCGACAAAGGTTACTGTTACCGTATATGGTCCGCCTACTCTGAGATTGGGAATATTATATCGCCCTTCTTTGCGGGTAGTGGTGCTGTATTTTGCACCTGTTGATGTATTGATGACCGTTACCGTAGCTCCACTGAGCGGAGTCTTACCATCTGAAACGATACCCACAATTTCAGACGTGGTTTCCTGAGCCAGCAATTTGCCGCAAAAGCAAATGCATAACAATAAATAAATTAGTTTTAGATTCAGTTTCCACATTGTAGTTAGTTTTGTCAAAGGTGTAACATCTACATGATAAAATAATTGATTAATATTAATAAATTACTAACATATTAGATATTTTAATGTGATGATTACAGGAATAGTAGTAGCGGATTGGGTAAGTTTTTTTAAACACAGAGAGCACAGAGGAAAGGAAACAC
>CAXTDO010000709.1:0-3735 GCA_964242315.1 uncultured Flavihumibacter sp. | reverse complement strand
CACGGCCATCGTAACCTCCCTCCGCTAATTTGTTAACTGCGGGCAAAAACGAAGATTGTTGTTTCAACTCCTGCCTGTTTTGAACAACCAGGTATTCCGCGGTAGGAATATCATGCTGTTTGTAAAACGCTTTTTGGAGGATTTTATTTTTTATAAGGCGAAGCGTAGCTGGTTGTGGGTACACTTTTACTCCTTCGGCTTCCAGTTTCTCCAGCGCCTCAATATTTACAGATTCTATTTCAATTGTCAGGGCATCCAGATTTTTTCCAAAATTATATACATCGTCATAATTAAGAATATCTCCTTTTACAAAATGATGGCATAAATGTGCGGCAGGACATTCCGGATCATTTTCCATAATATAAGTTTCTACCGGGTAATTTGCTGCCTGCTGTAACAACATTCTTCCCAACTGCCCCCCACCCAGAATACCCGTTTTTTGCATAAGTATAAAATTGCGCCGTGAAGATAAGACGTTTAAAGTGTAAGGTTTAAGTTGACCGGAACTTTCAAACTTTAAATTTTAACCCTTAATTTTTTAAACTTACTCTTACCTTTGCCCGCTAATATCTCGTAAGTCATATGGTTATGATAAAACGCTTCACATCTCTTTCAGCAATTCTTTTTTTCTGTATAAAGGTGGCTGCTCAATCGGCATCTTACACGTTCATTGACTACCAGCGATCCATTCCCAAGATCACGGAGCTGCTTCAGCGAAAGCAGGATACTTTAATGAAACAATTTAAAAATAAGGGATTGGAATGGCCGGCTAAATACATCTACATACGTTCTTTTAAATACGACAGCCAGTTGGAAGTTTGGGTAAAGAATGAACGAAGCCAGCCCTATAAGTTATTTAAGACCTATAAAATATGTGCGCTTGCCGGCACCCTGGGGCCAAAGCGTATGGAAGGTGATTACCAGGTTCCCGAAGGCTTTTATCATATCAATGAATTTAATCCGAATAGTTTATATCATCTGTCACTGGGATTAAATTATCCCAATATGTCTGACAGAATGCTGAGTGACTCCACACAACCGGGAGGGGATATCTATATTCATGGAAGCTGTGTAACTACCGGATGCATACCCATCACCAATCAGCAGATTGAAGAATTGTATATCCTTGCGGCTTATGCAAAAAATCAGGGCCAGGATTTTATCCCAGTTCATATCTTCCCTATCGACTTTAAAAACGCAAAGAGCGAAGACTACCTTAAAAAGTATCTGGAAACCTTTTCTGAATATACGCCTTTCGAATCAAAAATGAAAAACGCCTATTATTATTTTGAAAAGTACAGGCAGTTACCAACGATACTTATAAACGAAAGAGGTGAATATTTAATCGATGATGAAGCCCTGCCCAAACCGAAGGTGGAGGTTGTTAAAAAGATTTATGTAAAAAAGAAAAGAGAATATGCTGACTTTGATGAAAATAATATTCCCTCTGTTGTAAATACATTGCCGGTGTATCCAGGTGGCAATGAAGCATTCCAGGCATTGCTGAAAAAGATGGATAAAGACCTGGCTATCTACCTTGCCAAAGAAGTGAAAACGGTATATGTTCAGCTTGAATTTATTGTTGACAAAGATGGTAAAGTGATAAACCCCAAAATTCTGCGCGGCGGCAACGACGAGATCAATGATCATATTCTTGATATATTTGAATCTATGCCTGCCTGGACGCCAGCGGTAAGGCAGGAAAAAAATGTTCCCATCAAGTTAAAGCAGACGGTAATTATTGATGCTAATAAATAAATGTCTGAACTGTGATTAAATCAGTTGTCTGAACTGTGATTAAATGATTTTATGATTGACTATGATCTGGCTCATAGTTTTCAATAAATCCTTCCATCACAGTTCAGACAATTCCTTTAATCACAATTCAGACAATAAACCACCCTGATATGACCAACAGAAAAGTTTTCACACTTGACGAATTTACCATTCAGCAAATGAGAGATTTTCCCGGCGCTACCGGGCAGTTAAGCGGATTATTAAGGGATATCGGCCTTGCTGCAAAGCGTGTAAATGTAGAAGTAAATAAAGCAGGACTGGTTGACATACTGGGGGAGATAGGGAAGGAGAATGTTCAGGGTGAAACTGTTCAGAAACTGGATGAATTTGCTAACAATCAGTTTATCGGCGTATTGCATCATGGCATACACTGTTCAGGTGTAGGCAGTGAGGAAAATGATGACATTGTGATTTTCGATGATGAGCTGAGTAATAAAAGCAAGTATGTATTATTGATGGATCCCCTGGATGGCAGTGGTAATATTGACGTGAATGTTTCTATAGGAACGATATTCAGCGTATATAAAAGGGTATCTGAACTGGAGAAGCCCTGTACGATAGATGATTTTTTACAGCCCGGCCACCAGCAGGTTGCGGCGGGATACATTATTTACGGCTCCAGTACCATGATGGTATATGCCACCAGGCTTGGGGTAAATGGTTTTACACTTGACCCTTCGGTGGGTGAGTTCTGTTTAAGTCACCCCAACATACAGACGCCACCGGCCGGCAGAATTTATTCAGTGAACCATGGTAACTTCTGGCAGTATGAAGAAAAAGTAAGATCGTATATTCACGCCTGTCAAAGAAAGAACAAGTCTAATGGCGGGCCATACACGCAAAGATATATTGGCAGCATGGTTGCGGATGTTCACCGTAACCTCATTAAGGGCGGTATTTTTATGTATCCGGGAACAACCGATAAGCCCGCCGGAAAGTTGCGTTTACTCTACGAATGTAATCCGCTTGCTTTTATGATAGAGAAATCCGGTGGCAAAGCAACCGATGGCAATGTCAGGATACTCGATCTGCAGCCCACCGCATTGCACCAGCGTTCTCCCTTTTTTATCGGAAGCAGGGATATGATGTCTGAGCTGGAAGCGCACCTGAGCGGAGAGGTGAGTGCCAGTTGAGATGAGTAGTTGCTTCGGTGCTTTTAGCGATTGGGAACAACCTGTGAGGTTTTTAGAAACCTCACAGGTTTTGAATAAGGGGCACTCTGAATTTTAAACCTGTGAGGTTTTTAGAAACCTCACAGGTTGTTCCCCTCTTTTTACGGCTTCACTTTTTAATTTACCATTTCTCTGCATCTATTGGTATAGTAATTGAAAATAGGATGATAACAGATTTACTATGACCTCATCAGTTTCATTCAGGATAATTATTATCACATTCATAACTATAGGCTTGTCAAGCTTCTCTCTCGGGCAATCTTCTTACTATAAATCATTGTTACCCTCAAAAACAGAAACGGACATACTTTTTTATGTAAATGAGTACCGCGCTTCTAAAGGCTTACAACCGTTGGAAATGAATGCCGAAATGTCTCTGCAGGCAGAAAAGCATAGCGCCGAAATGGCTTCCGGGAAGGTAAGCTTTGGTCATGATGGTTTTGAAGATAGGGTAAAACTGATCGCTCGGAAACTGGGAAACATCCGTTCCTCTGCCGAAAATGTCGCTTACGGAAACCTGTCACCAAAAGAAGTAGTGAACATCTGGCTTAAGAGTCCGGGACACCGTAAAAATATCGAAGGCAAGTATACCTTAACAGGCATTGGAATAGCTACAGGTAAAGACAACGTCATCTTCTTTACACAGATATTTTCCGGTAAGTAAGTCAGCGGTTTTGGCTGATAGCTTTTTCCTATCTTGCATATCATGAAGACCATCATTTCAGTAAAAGACATGGTAAAAAAATATGGCGACTTTGAAGCAGTT
>CAXTDO010000708.1:2290-3757 GCA_964242315.1 uncultured Flavihumibacter sp. | reverse complement strand
CAGTTTTTTTAACAACAGAGGGCGCAAAGGAGGAAACACTTACAATCCAATGCGTAACATCACACTTAACTTAACACTAGCCTGATTGTTATATCTTTTTAGAATGTGGATTTATCCAACAATTCTTTTAAATTATCACGTAAGTAATTGTAAGGATGATGGGATCGGTATTCGGGATATTGTGCCTGTATAAATGCTTCCATTGTTGTTTTGAAGTTTTCCTTGCAGAAGTGATAAGTAAGTAGTACTCCCATGGTGCTTGAACAATAGAGCTTTGAAAACTCAACCAGCGGAATATACGGCAATGCTAAAGACAGGTTCGTTGTGGTCATTTTATCGTACACCGATTTTGAAAGTGATCTTTTAAGATCGTGCAGGATCATTTCAGTTGTCAGTTTCCAACTGAGGCTTTGTAACAAAAAGGCAATGGAAGGCATTCCTTGTTCAAAGAAAAATTGTACCATATAAACCTTGTATTCTTCATCAAGCTTTTCAAGAAGATTGAAAGTATAAGAATCATATTCTTCTTTGAACCGTACCAGGGAAAAGTTATCCCGGTGTTTATTGATCAATTGTTCAATCAATTCAGTTTCGAGTTGAATAACCTCTGAAAGTTCCGGACCTTTATTGCCTAAGTAAATACGGTTCTGGTACTTGGCAGTCAGCAACTGATCGAAACAATGGCTTTTAAAATTAAGACTTCTGGTATTAAATGTTATCCTTATAAAAAGCGGATACATGTCCATTCCAAAAAAAGATGACATATGCTTTACACGATGATAATGATAAATCTGGAATGTTACTTTGCCAGTCTTGATTCTCATAAAGCTCCTGATTTAAAGAGGAAAAAATCTCAGCACATTTTTATTGTTATGTTAAGTATCAGCTATCAGCAGTCAGCTTTCAGCAGGTTATGCTATAACAAGTTTCCTCCTGATACCTGATAGCTGATACCTGATAGCAAAAGAATGCATGAGTGTTAAAAATTTAATCCATTTGTTGCCCAAGTTTCCTGTAGCCAACATAAAAAAACAATGGGAATACAAGCAGGGTTAACACTGTGGCAGTTATAAGTCCGCCGATTACAACAATTGCCAGCGGTTTGGATGTTTCAGAGCCAATGCCCTTTGATAAAGCGGCAGGCAGCAGCCCGATAGCCGCCATTAAAGCAGTCATAACAACGGGCCTTACCCTGCTCTTTACCCCGTTTTTGATTGCCCTTTCAAGTGTATGGGTATTGAAGTCGTACTTCTTCACCGCCTGCAGGTTTTTCTTGAATACCGAGATCAGGATCACACCGTTCTGTATGCATATTCCGAATAAGGCAATGAAACCAATACCGGCCGATATGCTGAAGTTAACACCCGATATCATCAATGCCGCTATGCCGCCAATGATGGCGAATGGCACATTCAGCAAAAGCATCCCGGCGTCTTTAATGTTTCCGAACATAATGAACAGGATCAG
>CAXTDO010000708.1:0-2280 GCA_964242315.1 uncultured Flavihumibacter sp. | reverse complement strand
GGATGCTTACAGGAACAACCTGTGCCAGCCTTGTTGAGGCACGTTGCTGATTTTCGAAATCGCCTGCCCACTGCATATCATATCCCTTTTCCAATTTAACGGCATGGTTTACTTTTTGCTGAGCTTCCGCTACGGTACTTCCCATGTCGCGGCCCCGTACTGAAAATTTTACTGTCGAGTACCTCCTGTTTTCATCCCTGAAAATAAGACTGGGGCCGGTAAGCGTTTGAATAGCCGCAATACTTTTGATGGGTACCTGCGATCCCCGCATTGTAGGCACCAGCAGGTTGCTGATGGCCCCGGCATTGTTCCTGTAAGACTCTATATATCTCAACCTGATCTGAAACCTTCTTTCTCCGTCATAAATCTGGGTAACGGCTTTACCGCCGATCGCCATTTCAATCACTGCATTGGCATCCGATGTTGTTACACCGTACAATGCCATTTTTGTTTCATCAAGGTCTATCCGCAGTTCCGGTTGGCCCAGGTTTCTAATCACGCCCAGGTCTTCCACCCCCGGTATTTTCTTCATAACACTGTAAACCTCGTTGGCTTTCCCTTCGGTGTAGGGCAGACTGTCGCCATAAATTTTTACACAAAGAGAACCCTTCACACCAGACACGGCTTCTTCTACGTTGTCTGTAATCGGCTGGGAGAAATTGAGATCGGTACCTGGAAATACAGAGAGGCGCTGCTTCATGCGTTCAACCAGCGCTTCTTTTGTGATGCCGCTTTTCCATTGTTTCTTCGGGTATATGTCTACGTGGAATTCTATATTATAAAAACCGGTAGCATCCGTTCCATCGTTGGGCCTGCCGGTTTGCGACATCACCTGTTTTACTTCCGGGTAGCTTCTGATGATCTTTCTCATTTTGTTGGCCAGCTTAACTGCGTCTTCCAGCGAAACACTCAGCGGACAGGTGGCACGGATGTAAATAGCACCTTCATCAAGCTCGGGAAGGAACTCAGTTCCCAGGAATTTAAATGAAAACAATCCAACCGCTACAATAACAGCCGACATAAGCAGGGCGATCCTTTTGTTGCGGTAAACAGCGCTGAACATTTTCATCACGCCGGAAACAATTCCTTCTACGAAAGGATTGTGTTTTTCCCTGACATTTTTTTTCAGCAGCAGGCTGCTCAGCAATGGCACCAGTGTAAGAGTAAGAATCAAAGCGCCCAGCAAGGCAAATCCAAGCGTCCATGCCAGTGGAGAAAACATTTTACCCTCTACCTTTTGAAAAGAAAAGATGGGAAGCAATCCTGCAATAATGATCAGCTTTGAAAAGAAAATGGCTTTACCCAGTTCGCCGCCCGTATTTTTGATCAATCCCAGCTTCGACAATTTGTTGAAACGCTGCATGCCAAACTCATGCGATTTCTGGTCAAGTAATACAAAAATACCTTCTACCATTACCACCGCTCCATCTATAATGATACCAAAATCGATGGCTCCCATCGACAACACGTTAGCCGACATACCCCTGAGCTTAAGGCAAACAAAGTCAAACAAAAGTGCCAGTGGAATCACAATGGCAACGATGATGGTCGTTCGACAGTCGGCCATAAAAAGAAATACGATCACGGTTACAAAAATGATCCCTTCCAGCATGTTGTGCAACACCGTGTGGGTGGCAAAGTCTATCAGGTCATCGCGGTTGTAGAATGTGTTGATCCTGACGTCCGGCGGCAATACTTTCGAATTAAGGTAGTCGATCTTTTTTTGAACATTCTTTATCACGTTACTCGGGTTCTCGCCTTTGCGCATCACAATGATTCCTTCCACCGCATCGTTCTGCAGGTCTCTTCCTACCTGCCCGAGCCTCGGCAGGCTTGAATTGTCAACTTCGGCCACGTCTTTTACAAGTATGGGCGTTCCGTTGATGTTATCTACAATGATATTGCGGATTTCATCAATGTTATTCAGCACTCCTATTCCCCGCACCACATAAGCCTGGTCGTTGTCAACAATCACATCTCCCCCTACATTGATATTGCTTTTTGACACTGCATTATATACATCAAGCGGCGAAATGCTATAGGATGCAAGCTGCTGCGGGTTTACCTTGATCTCAAAAGTTTTCACTTCTCCGCCAAAGCTTACCACATCGCCTACTCCTGGCACACCCAGAAACTGTCGCTCAATAACCCAGTCCTGCAGGGTCTTTAATTCTTTTACTGTTTTGGTGCTGCTTTGCAACGTGTAACGGAAAATTTCTCCTGTAGGGCCTGTAGGTGGCTGTACGTCGGGGTCTGCACCCTCAGGTAATGAAACTTCCC
>CAXTDO010000707.1:0-3769 GCA_964242315.1 uncultured Flavihumibacter sp. | reverse complement strand
GCGGACAGATAATACGTCCATTTACGATTAACATAATACTAGCTTATAATGCTAAATATATCCATACATGACGGAAATCGGAAAAGGTTCAGCCAAACGTTCGCAACCATCATATTTCATGGCAATACTGGGAGTTTCCCTTGTATTGTTCATCCTGGGGATATTGGGCTGGATTGTTATCAATGCTAATAAACTGGGTGATTACTTTAAAGAGAATGTAGAGTTAAGAGTGTACCTGAGAGAGAATATTTCGGCTAAAGACAGTTCTTCATTGGTGCAGTACATTGCCGCCAAGCCGTACGTTAAGCAATACAAGTATGTAACCAAAGAAATGGCTAAGCAGAAATTTATTGCAGATGGTAATGAAGACTGGAAGAATGTATTGGAAGTTAACCCTCTGCAGGCAAGCATAGACTTTAACCTTAAAACCCAGTATGTTGATAGTGACAGCTTAGCCGCGATTCAAAAAGACCTAGAACAGAATATCGGTGTGAGTGATGTACAATATCCCAAATCCCTGGTTAATAACCTGAACATGAATGTAAGAAAGGTAAGTTTGATTCTACTGGGTATTGCCATTGTTTTATGTGTGGTGGTAATTGTTTTAATTGATAATACTATTAAACTTGCCATGTTTAGCAACCGCTTCCTGATTAAAACCATGCAGATGGTAGGCGCTACCAGGTGGTTCATCGCTAAGCCAATGGACTACCGCGCTATTATCAATGGAGCTATAAGCGGCATTATTGCATTGGCAGGCATTTTAGCCTTGGTATTTTCTGCCGAAAATTTACTTCCCGAATTAAAGGCTATGAGAGATCCTTTATTGCTGGGCTTATTGGCCGCCGGTATCATCATTCTGGGCATACTGATTTCATTGTTCAGTACGCACAGAAGTGTTATAAAATATCTTAAAATGAAATTAGATGATCTTTACTGACAGGTATCAGCTATCAGTAGTCAGCTTTCAGCAAGTTAATACTTGCCGTGCTTCCTACTGATAGCTGACTACTGATAGCTGATAGCATTAACTATATTATTATTTATTTCCAGACAAACATAAAAAATGATTGAAAAAAAATCGCCCGTTAAGAGTCCTGTTAAGACAAATATCATTACCAGCAAACCTGCACCTTTAAATCAACCGATCGGCCATCCGGATAAGCATCCACTGTTTCACAAGGAAAACTATGTGCTGATGCTGGTCGGGTTAATTGTTATTATAATCGGCATGATGGTAATGAGCGGTGGTAAAAGCAATGATCCTAAAGTGTTTGATCAGAAGGAGGTTTACAGCACTACACGCATTACTATTGCGCCTATCCTGATTGTTATCGGACTGGGTTTGCAGGTGTTCGCCATATTTAAAAAACCAAAGAACGGTTGATTGTTACATAAAGTTCCTTATTATAGCGATGTTCAGCATCGCTTTTTTGATATTATTAATCTCCATTATCCCAGTAGCCAACTAACCCGTTATGAATATCTTTGAAGCCGTTATTATTGCAATAGTTGAGGGCATTACAGAATTCCTGCCTGTTTCCTCCACCGGGCATATGATCATTACCAGTTCGCTGTTGCATATTGAAAAAGATGCGTTCACCAAGCTTTTTGAAGTGGCCATTCAACTGGGCGCTATTCTGGCAGTAGTTGTTTTGTACTGGAAGAAGTTCTTTAACTTTAAAAGCTGGCATTTCTATTTAAAACTTATTGTTGCTGTAATACCCGCATTATTACTGGGATTTTTATTTTCTGATAAAATTGACGAGCTGCTTGAAAGTCCGACCACGGTTGCCGTTACCTTATTAATCGGAGGCATTATCTTACTATTTATAGACAGGGTGTTTACTACCCACACCATTGATAAAGAAGAAGACATTTCTTATGTACGCGCATTCATGATCGGTGTATGGCAATGTATTGCCATGATTCCGGGAGTGAGCAGAAGCGCCTCCACCATTATCGGAGGCATGCAACAGAAACTAACCCGCAAACTTGCCGCTGAATTTTCTTTTTTTCTGGCCGTTCCTACCATGTGCGCTGCCACAGGTTATAAATTGCTGAAAGGATATAAGATTATCCATGCCGAAGAAATTAAATTGCTGTTGATAGGAAATCTTGTTGCATTTGTTGTAGCCATGATAGCCATCAAATTTTTTATTGAATACCTCCAGAAACATGGCTTTAAATTATTCGGATATTACCGCATTATAGCCGGGATTGTTTTATTGATATTGATTTACCAGGGAGTGATAGAGTAGCCACAAAGACACTAAGGCACAAAGGAGCACAAAGAAAGATAACTTTTGTGCTCCTTTGTGCCTTAGTGTCTTTGTGGCTACTAAAACATCCGGATCAGGAATTATTAATAAATTTATCGTAGTTTTCTGGTTAGCAGCTAATTCAAACTACTGATATGCAGACTTATTCTAAAAAAGTTATTAATGGCTGGGCAATGTACGATTGGGCGAACTCAGTATATAACCTGGTAATTACTTCCACTATTTTTCCTGCTTATTACGCCGCACTTACTGATGACAAAAATGCTGCAACAGTTGACCATGTGCGCTTTATGGGCAGAACCTTTGAAAGC
This sequence comes from uncultured Flavihumibacter sp., assembly GCA_964242315.1. Classification (GTDB taxonomy): domain Bacteria; phylum Bacteroidota; class Bacteroidia; order Chitinophagales; family Chitinophagaceae; genus JADCRZ01. Next base: position 1,176 of record CAXTDO010000707.1, on the reverse strand, counting down.
AGTTCCTTATACACTTACGTGCTGGGATTAGGGTTCCTGATCGTAGCGATCATGTCGCCTATCCTGTCTTCCATTGCTGATTATAAAGGCAATAAGAAAACCTTCCTTCGCTTTTTCTGTACCATAGGAAGCCTGGCCTGTGCCGGTTTATATTTCTTTAAAGATCTTGACACGCTCTATATTGGCATCATTTGCTCTATTATCGCCTGTGTTGGATTCTGGAGCAGCATTGTTTTTTATAATTCATACCTGCCTGAGATTGCACCACCCGAACAACGGGATGCAGTAAGCGCCAGAGGATTTTCAATGGGATATATCGGAAGCGTATTGATGCAGTTGATCTGCTTTGTATTTGTTTTTAAACCCGAATGGTTTGGCATGCAAAACGACGGTACGCTTCCATCACGTTTTTCCTTTCTGCTGGTGGGCATCTGGTGGTTCGGTTTTGCACAGATCACCTTATTTCGTTTACCTAAGGGAACTCCTGCTGCACACAGGCCAGAATACAATGTTCTTTCAAATGGTTTCATTGAACTAAAAAAAGTAATTACTGAATTGAAACACCTGCCCGTTCTTAAAAGGTTCCTCCTCTCCTTTTTCTTTTATAACATGGGCGTACAAACAGTAATGCTGGTTGCCGCACTTTTTGGAAGTAAAGAACTTAATTTACCAACAGGCAAACTCATCCTTACCATCCTTATCATACAATTGGTAGCTATCGCAGGCGCCTGGACTATGGCCAAATTGTCTGATGAATTTGGTAATATCAGAACATTGATCGTAGTGGTTATAATCTGGATTGGCGTTTGTATCGGCGCCTATTATATTGCATACCTTAACGAACAAAAGGTTAACGTAGAAATTTATTTTTATATTCTGGCGGCAGTTGTCGGACTGGTTATGGGAGGCATCCAATCGCTGAGCCGTTCCACCTATTCCAAGCTCATGCCCGTAACGAAAGACACCACTTCTTATTTCAGTTTTTTTGATGTCACCGAAAAAATAGCAATTGTCATCGGCATGTTTAGTTTTGGATTGATCTCGGAACTTACAGAAACAATGAAGAATTCTATCCTTGCCCTGACACTGTTTTTTATTACCGGCTTGTTGTTACTTTTTTACACCCTGGCAAAAGAAAAACAACTAAAAAAACTTTCCCTCTCTTTATGAATCTTT
>CAXTDO010000706.1:646-3771 GCA_964242315.1 uncultured Flavihumibacter sp. | reverse complement strand
GCCTTCACTTTCCGGGAACTGAAATTAACATACAGTCCAGCCAGGATTTATCCAAAGTAGATATTACCACCAGCGCCAATCAAACACTAAATTCAGCCAATATATCCGGTGAGGTGAAAACATTAAAGGATGGCGTGCGTATACTTTTCAATTCTTCGGCTTTTGATATTAACGGAAAGAAATGGACAATTGATAAAGGCGGAGAGCTGGTATTGAGTAAAGAACTGGTATCCACCGAAAAATTGCGGATCTATAATGATGAGCAGGAAATTCTGATGACTTCGGAACCATCTTCAATCGGAAACAGCAACGACCTTAAGATGACGCTGAAGAAAATCAATATCAGCGACTTCACGCCTTTCTTTACAAAAGATATTCGCCTGGAAGGCTTGCTCAGTGGCCATATTCACATATCCGATCCTTTAGGAAATATACATGTAGAAGTTGATGCAGAAGCGCAGCAGTTCAGGATGGATGATGACTCATTAGGAAATGTAACAATCAATTCAAACTATACAAAGAGTACCGGCAAGATTGATGCGAACATCAGTTCAGCCAACGAAAAATACAATTTCGACATGAACGCTGTTTTTAATGTGCTGGATACCGCCACCCAGGCTATGAATATCAACATTAATCTGCGTAATACCAGCATACATCCGCTTGAAAAATACCTTACAGGCATCTTCAGCAGGCTAAACGGAAGAGCTACCGGCAACCTGCAGGTGGTAGGACCAGCCCGTGACCTGAAATACCTGGGAGATGTTCAGCTAAAAGATGGGGGATTATTAGTTGACTACACAAAAGTTTACTACACCATACCAAGCGCCACGTTTAAGTTTACAGACGGCTCTATCGACTTTGGCAACTTTACTTTAAAAGACACTTTAAACAATACAGCCGAGGTAGTTGGTGGAAAGATGGACCATCAGGCTTTTAAAGACCTTGTATTTGACTTCCACCTTAGAAGCAACAAGTTACTATTATTGAATACCACCTCGGCAGACAACAGCCAGTTTTATGGCAAGATGATAGGTAAGTTAAATATGAGCTTCACCGGGCCTCTTGAAGATATGCAGATGGATATAAAAGGTGAACCCACCGACACCTCGAATATTTACCTCCCCATCAGCAGCGGCCGCGAAAGCGGCAATGCCGGCTTTATCGTATGGAAAGTATACGGACGTGAAATGCAGTCCCAGCAACAAACGTCCCGGGAAAGTAACCTGACTGTAACACTGGATCTTACCGCCAATAATTATGCGAATGTATTTGTGATACTGGATGAGCTAACCGGGGATATTATCGAAGCTACCGGAAACGGCAATATTAAATTAAGGGCCGGTACCAAGGAAGACATGACCATGAGCGGCCGTTTTAACATTGAAAAGGGAAACTATACGTTTACCTTTCAGGCTATCAAAAGGAGGTTCAGGTTAAAAGAGAATGCAGGAAGCTATATTTCCTGGAACGGCAATCCTACCGCAGCCCAAATTGATATTGAGGCCGAATATGAAGCGGATAATGTAAGGTTCAGCGATCTTCTGAATGGGTCGAGCCTCGGTAATTCCACCAGTGAAGACGTGAAACGGTTCCGGGGTAAAGTGCTGGTAATTGCAACGCTTACCGAGAGGCTGACAAAGCCCGAAATCGCTTTCCGGATCGAGCTGCCTTCCAATAGCCCCATTCGCAGTAATCCTGACGTTGCAACAATTCTCTCATTTATTGAAAATGATATAAATGAACTGAACAAGCAGGTTTCTTACCTGATCCTGTTTAATACTTTCGGGCCTTATACCGGTGGCGGCGCACGGGGTGGCGGTACCGGCGATCTTGCCAACAAAGCGCTTGAAGGAATTGTGGTAAATAGCATTTCCGGTTTCCTGTCGAGCATCCTTACAAAAGAATTCTCCGACCTTTTGCAGAATATTTTTAAAGATAAAAGCCTGAAGTTCAATTTTAACGCGTCTTTGTACAGCGGCACCAACCTGATTGATAATTACAATCCCAACCAGGTTACATTGCCAGACAGAACCAGCCTGAATATGTCGCTCGAAAAAAGCTACTTCAATCAGAGGCTTAATTTTATAGTAGGAGGCGCCCTTGATTTTGGGTTGAACACTACACAACAGAACCAGTCTTCCGCTTTTCCGTTTTTGCCTGATGTTACGGCGGAATGGCTCCTCACCCCGGATGGAAAATTTCGCCTCACTTTTTTTTACCGTGAAAATTATTCCTATATCGGCACTTCCGGGGGTAAGCAAAACCGTTCCGGAAGCAGTATCTCCTTCAGAAAAGAATTTGACCGCATAGATGAGATCTTCAAAAAAAAGAAAAAGCCGCTGCCGGTAACAAAGCCAACACCGAAATAATGGTTAATGATTAATGATAATCAAGGGTTAAAAATTAATTTTATTTGACATTCATTGTCGGTGACTTAATTTATCGAAATGTCCTATATCTATCCCTCCTTTAAAACTACTCTTTTGACTAGAAATATCATATCGGATTGCGCTTAAGTAATGAAACAAAATGAAGTAACAATGAGTTTAGTCAAGAGCGAGTCCCGCTAGGGCAATCGCGTTTAAAAGATTGCGTTGCTACCGATATATCATCCCTAGCGGGACTCGCTTTTCACAATACACTTTCTTATTGTTATGTAAGATAAAATCAAGACTATATTATTTAAGCAATGAAGACCTGAAACAAATGAAACCTAAGGCTCAAATTAAATAACTTTAATTGAATGACCTTTAATTGACATTCGGCAAAAATTAGTTTTTTAACCCTTGATTCGCGTGATTAACGGATAATTACTAGTCTTAATAATAGCAGCTAGCCATTAATCATTAATCATTATTTCGGGCTGGCATAACAATTTCATACACAAGTAAAGGGTTGATGTATTATCAGTGCAAAATGATATACCTCTTGTACCTATCTTATTATTAATCAAACTTTTAATTATGAAATTGTTTATTTTTTCAATTGCCGGGATGTTGTTGATAACCTCGTGTGGAGATAACTCCACCGGCAACACTTCTACAGCCGACAGCAGCAGTCCCAGTTCCGGGGCTACGATAGACAGTGCTAGTCCAAACGCAAATTCCTCCATGAGCGATACC
>CAXTDO010000706.1:0-636 GCA_964242315.1 uncultured Flavihumibacter sp. | reverse complement strand
AACAATCGACTACCTTGTGCCAGGCAATACAAAAGAACTGGCCTGGTTAATGGCAGGTGAAAAACGTGGTACCGATAAAGAACTTAAGGCTCATGCTAAAATGATGATTGCCGATCACAAGAAAATGGGCGCTCAGGTAGCCACATTAATTGCAAGTAAAAATCTTACTACTCCACCTGTTGATACGGTGGGCGTTGTTACAATTAATGACTTAAAAGGTAAAGAATGGGATAAAGCCTGGGTAGACAAAATGGTTAAAGACCACCAGGAATTGCTCGACAAGCTTAAGCAATCTGAAAATGAAGTAATGGATAGTTCACTGAAGAAAATCGTTGTTGGTGCACAGCCTGTAGTTAAAGGCCACCTTGATATGGCAAAGAAGATGCAGGACAAAATGAAGTAATCTTTCGACTCTATAGAAAAATAAAAGCCTGCTTAACAAAGCAGGCTTTTTGTTTGCCACACTGGTCTTATGTTAACTATAAACTGACGTATATGCGTTAGCCTTCACAATAGTTATTTAACCACGGAGGGCACAGAGAAGGAAATGCAGAGTGCGCGGAGGGCTTCTCGGGGCACTCTGAGTTTCCTTCTATGTGCCCTCCGTGGTTATAAACTGTCTGGACAGTTGAGAGT
>CAXTDO010000705.1:0-3775 GCA_964242315.1 uncultured Flavihumibacter sp. | reverse complement strand
CCCCAACAGTGATGCAACGGTAGCTGTTGTAAAACAAAAATATTCTTTCCGTAAAGGTGATTTTTATATCCCGATGAACCAGGAAGCCAATCGCTTTTTAACCGAGGTACTGGAACCACAAAGCAATGATTCTTATTTTGCATGGAATTATTTTGATGCCATACTCGGACAAAAAGAAGGTTACAGTAACTATGTATTTGAAGATAAAGCGGCAGCATATCTTAAGGTGCATCCTGATGTAAAACTGAAGCTTGACGAAAAAAGATTGCAGGATACTGCTTTTGCAAAAAGCGGCAGGGCACAGCTTGATTTTGTTTTTAAGAATTCTCCTTATTTTGAACCCGATTACTTACGGTATCCCGTGTTTAGAGTGTTCTGACTTTTTTTTAACCACAGAGGAAGCAGGATTTTCAGGATTAGAAATAATTTACAGAATTTCGATGCAAAATTTTGTAAATTATTTCTAATCCTGAAAATCCTGCTTCTTACTTAACTTACCACCATGAGAATCTTACTTCTTTTTATAATTGTTTTGGCTGTGAAACCATGCCCTGCCCAAAAAAGCGATACGCTAATAAGATACCTCGACAAAAATTTTGCATTCACCGATAAGGCCGGGATGATTTATAAGGCTGTAGTTTTTCCCCAGGATGGTCATTGGGTATTGAGATCGGTTTATCCGGACAACTCTCTGGTTGCCGAAGCTTATTTTCTGGATAAAAAATTAACGGTCAATGATGGTCCATTCGTTATTAACTATCCGAAAGGGCTCCCTGCTGTAAAAGGCGCTTTTCGTAATGATTACCGCTCCGGCGTATGGCAATCATGGTATCGTAACGGACAGCTAAAAGATTCCGGGGCTTTGGTGAATGATGTGCTTACCGGAACCTGGATAACTTACTATGATACCGGTAATCTCATGACGCGTGCACACTTTAACGAGCAAATCGGGTCAACAGGTTTATCACCGTTAGTGTCTAACAAAAAAAATTCTTTGTTGAGCTTTACACCATCTGTTGCCATAAAAACAGGTATTTATGAAACCTGGTATTCAAACGGCAACAAACAGGATTCCGGCAATTACCAGAATGACATCAAAACAGGTTTATGGAAATCGTGGTATGAAAACGGCCAACCTGAAGCAGAAGGTTCTTATGACGCCAGTGAAAATATGCAGGGTGACTGGACATTCGGTCGCGAAAATGGAACCATCAGCACCAAAGAAAAATACGTTGACGGCAAACTGAATGACCTTAAATGTTATGATGAAAAAGGCAACTTTACCGGCAGCTTTTGCAGCATAGCCAAGCCACCGGTTTTGTTAGGTACTCCTTATGACTGGAAAGATTTTTTTGAAACCCACCTCGTATGGTCGAAGGAAACGATTAGAAAAAGCGGCGAAGGTTTTATTACCATTCGATTTACTATTGGCAAGGATGGCAAGCTTGTTAATCATACCCTTTCCAATTCGCCCAGCACACTGGTGACCGAAGACATAGAAAAAGTGATCCGTTTGATGACGGACTGGTCGCCGGCCGTGTTGCATAACCGGCCTTTGGAATATAGCTTTGATTATACGGTTGATTTTTATCCGAATTGAAGCAGGATTCTCAGGATTAAAAATAATTTACAGAATTTCTATGCAAAATTTTGAAAATTATTTTTAATCCTAAGAATCCTGCTTCAGCTACTGCACCACAATCACCCCACCACCATTATACGAGTGGTACTCACCGTTATACATAGCGTCGGCGCTTACAGGTCCCATGTGATAAACTCCGGGAGAAACTGCCCTTACCGCATAATAATAGGTTTGTTTATTACGATACAGGTCTACAAAAAAATTGATCCTGTCGTCTCGTACATCCAGTTGCGTGGGAGTGCTGGCATCTTTGATCCATTCCATGCCCGGTATTTCTTTGGTTCGCGGATTTTCAATTTCAAAACCTGCAGGTAACAGGTCTGTTATTACCACATTTTCCAAACTACCTGTATATGATTTTTCAATTGTTACCTGCACTACCACCAAATCGTTTTGCTTAAAAGTCTTCCCTGTAATCGCTCTGCCATACCGGTCAAAAAACTTTCTTCTCACTTTTATATAATTGTCTTCTTCCTTGTAACTGCCACTAACACTGATGCCTTCACTCTGCCACCAGTAGTACAGACGGCCCTGCCCTTTGGTAGCAATGTCAACGTTCATTCCGCCTAACTCTTTGGCGCTAAGACGAACAGGAGTGCCGTTAACTTTAGCAATAACTTTTCCATTTACTTTAATATCGGCTGTTACAGTTGACTTTGCTGCAGACCGTGACAATTTTCCAAGAGCAAGAAAACTAAAAGCGCTTTCCTGTGTGCTATACCAACTGCGTTCCTTTAATTTATCCGCTACATGTCTTGCCATCACAGGAATTTGTGCATTACCGGGATCCACATCAATCAATACATTCAATGCTATGGCTTCATCACGGATATCTGAGTAGAAGCTGCCGCCCGTCTGCGGTACGGAAACTTCACCACTGAAAGAAGATGGCAGTAATTCTTTGAAGCTGTTTCTATCTCCGGACAATGCGTAGGTTGCGGCTAACATATAACGGCTGTCGAGACTTAGCAGTTGCTGGTTGGCTTTGTAATAGTTCATCACGCTTATATTGGGCCTGGAAGCCATCGCCAGCACATACAACCCGTAAGCCACTTCTTTAGGCGCAATTTTTCTTTGTTCCGTCCGGTTGTAATAATAGTTGATAGTCTGTTTGTTTTTCAGCTTGTTATTGATGTAAGACAGTAATGTTTCAATGAGTGATTTATCTACGTCGTATCCGGCTTTCTGTGCTTCAAGCAGAAACTGGGCGGCATAAACGCTTACCCACCAGTTCTCGGTTCCTTCGTTATCCCACAATAGAATAGCGCCGTTGTACAACTGCCGCATTTTAATTTTGCGGATAGCTTCCTGGATGTTATAGTTTGAATTTGTTGCACTGCCATTACTTTTTATGGTAGCAGCAAGATCATTATAATACAATTGCGGAAATGCTGCAGATACAGCCTGTTCGGTACATCCGTACGGATATTGCAAAAGATAATTTAACTGGCTCCCTAACTCCAAAGCCGGAGACCGGCTCACTACAAGATGATAATCAGCACTGCCAGCCATGAAGTCGCCGGTATTTATGGCAACACGTTGTTCGGCATTTCCATTAACAGATCCGCTACCCGTCATCTTCTGAAGGGTAGATGCAGGCCGCACGGTTATATCCGTTTCGTCTGTAAATTGTTCACCCATCCCTTTAACCGCAATCTTTACCTTACCAGCATTTATTGAAGGAGCAGCAACTACCTGGAAAACCGCACGACCTTCACTATTAGCCGTAACGTTTACCGTAGTGCTGTTACTACCTACCACCTGTAAAGGCCCGGCTACCTGTATGCTGGCAACTGCCGAAGCATTTGAAGCAGTAGTATTTGTAATGGTAACCGGAACGGTAACCGTATCCTTCGGACTTAAAAAACGCGGTAACGAAGTACTTAACACGAGAGGGTCGGCTACCTTTATGGCATTTTCTCCTGAACCAAAATTCTGGTCTTTATAAGCAACGGCCATTAAACGTACCTGGCCACTAAAAGCCGGTATGTCGAACTCAAAGTTCGCATTGCCGCTACCGTTGGCTTTTGTGATGCCGCTCCAGTAAGAAACAATTTTTATTCTTTTGTTGGGCATCGGGTTGGTGCGCTTGCTCATATTAAGATCGCCATCTCCACCCGTGCTGCTTAACCG
>CAXTDO010000704.1:0-3780 GCA_964242315.1 uncultured Flavihumibacter sp. | reverse complement strand
GGTGCCACGGAGGTCCACGGAGGAGCCTTCTCCGTGGACCTCCGTGGCACCTCGGTTCTTCCTCCGTGGTTCAAAAAAACACTTCGAAAGTTAACAACTACACGTTTAATCGTAGTTTTATATAACCAGTATAATAAATTAATTTGTTTTACCTACTACAGTCAATATGGATGTTTGCAACTGCCGGAGTAATCATCCCGATTATTATTCATTTTTGGAACCGCAAACAAGGCAAAACACTAAAGGTGGGCAGTATATCATTGCTTACTCAAAGTTATAAACAGCAGGCAAAAAGTTTGCAACTACAGGAACGGCTGCTTTTGCTGCTTCGATGTTTGTTAATTTTAATTATAGCATTATTACTTTCCCATCCTGTGTGGAAAGAAGATGTTGATGCCACAAAGCAACAAGGCTGGATACTGATGGAAAAACAGGGGTTACAACAAACGTACACCCGGTTTAAACCCTTCATAGATTCTTTAATAAAGCAGCACTATGAGTTTCACTATTTTGATGCAGGCCTCGAAAAAGAAAACCTTGAAAGTGCGTTAAAAAATAAAGATTCGGTTATTCAAAATTTCTCTTACTGGTCATTACTGTCGTCTTTAGATCAGCAGGTTCCTGCAACGCTTCCTGTTTATTTGTTTACAGATAACAGCCTGAAACGATTCAAAGGCAACCGTCCGCAGGTATCTATGAAGCTACAGTGGCATACCTATACAGCAAAAGATTCTGTTTCAGAATGGTTATCAAAGGCTTACCTGACATCGGCAGACAGCATCCGGCTGGTGGCGGCTACCAGTCAGCCTTCCGGCACTTCTTACCTGTATAAAAATACCGCAATTGCTACACAAAAACAGGATGAGTACAGTGTTCAAACCAATAGCAATAACATCTCTGTTTCTTATCAGGGCAAACAACAGATAGAAGTAGATACCGCCACAATTAAAATCACTCTTTTTACAGATGACTACGGTAACGATGCAAATTACCTAAAGGCGGCATTTGAAGCAATACAGCAATACAGCAAACGAAAAATAAAATTATCTCTCGTACATCATTCTGCTGACATTCCACATCAGCAGGATTGGATATTCTGGTTGGCAGATCAACCCGTATCAGCGCCTGATGGCAATAATATTTTTATGTATGAAAAAGGAAAAGCTGAGGTAATGAATTCTTTTATTGCAACGGAAAACAACGAAAGTGGCGATGAGCACGTGGCACTGCATAAACGGATACCATACCAACCTTCCGGAGTTGTGAAAACAATATGGCAAGACGGTTTTGGTAACCCGTTGCTGGAACTTAAAAGTGGCAAGGCGCCTGTATATCATTTCTACAGTCGCTTTGATCCTTCATGGAATGATCTGCCGTGGAGCAGTACGTTTCCCGGGATGATCTTCAATGTGATCTGGAACCAACAAAATAGTACTTCCATCTCCGATAACAGGATAATGGATAACCAACAGCTTCAACCTATATTTACCACATCAGGTAACACACAGGAGAAAGAAAACTTTGTAACAACGCATGACCTGACAAAAGTCTTCTGGCTGGCAGCTTTCGTGGTGTTTTATATTGAACGATATCTTTCATTTAAAACAAAAACAGAAAAAATTAATGCCTGAATCTGAAGCAATACATATCATAAGATCGATTCGGAAAAAATGGATGGTCAGTGCAATAGTATCTTATTATTTGGTGTTATTTGCTTTTTCTTTCCTGGTGATAACGGTTTTGATGAAAATATCAGGACTGCCCTGGTGGTGGTATATTTTTGCTGTAACGCTATCATTGGTGATCATGTATCTTAATTATAATTCACGGAAGCTGAGTGAAACAGAGGTTACGAGATTTTTAAATCAACGCTTTCCACAACTGGAAGAAAGCAGCGGCTTACTATTGAAACCTTATGAATCACTTAACCCGCTGGAAAAGATGCAGGTAAAAAAAGTGGAGCAGGCCATCACGCAATTACCGGCACCTGTATCTTTTAATGAGAAATTGAAACAGCCTGTTTTGCTATTACTTGCAGGCATGGCGATAAGTACTATGTTACTGCTTTTTCATTTTCCAAATCAACCTTTAAATTTATCGACAAGCTCCGTTGATACAACCATCGCGACACCTTCAACGATACTGCCAAACATTTCATCCATCCGGGTAACTATCACGCCTCCTGCTTATACCGGTAACACAGCAAGAATTCAATCTCGCTTTAACATTAAAGCGGAAGAAGGAGCTGGTATTAACTGGCGGCTGCAAACTACTGCTCCGGTTGATACGCTTCGAATGGTTATCAATGGTTCCATCGTTGTTCCACTTCATTCTATCAACCCCGATCATACACTGTGGGCTGCTGAAAAAGTTTTTACCGCATCCGGCTTTTACCAGGTTAAAATTGATGATAAGCTTTCTGAACTTTATTCTATTGATATTACAAAAGATGCTCCGCCGGTTATAGTCATTCAAAAACCAAGCTCTTATACCATCATAGATTATGGCCAGCCGCAACAACTACCCATGACCGTTTCCATTGAAGATGATTACGGCGTTAAAGAAGCTGTTATTGCTGCCACCACCACCAGTGGCAGCGGCGAAGGTGTAAAATTTAAGGAACAGCAGTTATCTTTTACCAACTTTCATAGCGGTAACCGGAACAATACTTTGCAAAAAGTACTGGACATGCCTGCGCTTGGTATGAAACCGGGTGACGAACTTTATTTTTATGTAAGGTCAGTAGACAATCATAACCAGGAAAGCCGCTCTGATGTGTACATGGTTTCTATTCCGGATACGGCCCAGTTAATGAGCCTGGAAGGATTGGCAAGCGGTGTGAATATTAAACCGGAATACTTCCGGAGCCAACGGCAAATTATCATCGAGACCGAACAATTACTTAAAGATCAGAAAACATTAACCGTCGAGGCATTCAACAACAAAAGCAACGATCTGGGCATCGATCAAAAATTATTAAGGCTTCGTTACGGAAAGTTTTTGGGTGGCGAATCAGACGGACCTGCCGCTGACGACCACCCTGGCGACCATGACCACGAAGGAGAAAACACGGCTGCCGACTTTGGTAATGCTGAAAAGATAATGGATGAAGTTTCTCACAAACATGACAACGCAGAAGACGCCAGCTTCTTTGATGCACAAACGAAAAAACAATTAAAAGCAACTTTAGACGAAATGTGGAAGGCGGAAGCACACCTGCGCACGCTCAAACCGCTGGAAGCATTGCCATTTGAGTATAAAGCTTTAAGATTACTAAAAGATCTTCAGGAAAAAGGAAGAAGTTATGTAGCCAAAGCAGGTTATAAAACTACTCCTCTAAAACCTGAAAAACGCTTGTCGGGCGACTTAAGCAAAATTGAACAGCCGGTAACCATTAGTGATTTTAAAAAGAAGGCAAATCCGGAAGAAGCCGTTAAAAGAGCCCTGGGGATTTTAGAAAATTTAAAAGCCGGAACCGGAACAGACAGAACTTCCCTCGAAACATTACAACAGGCAGGTATGCAATTAAACAAAAAAGCCGCAGGGGAACCTACTGCTTACCTGCCGTCAGTAGGCGCAATGAACCGGATTGCAGAAGCACTGGGCAATGCCGCTACCTATTCGGCCATTGACATAACAGCGGCACAAAAGGGCCTGCAAAGACTGGTAACAGCGCCGGCAGCCTTACCCGGGGCAGACAAAAAACATCCGGATCAAACTTTAGTACAGCGATATTTTACAAACCTCCAACAAGAAACCCGTTGATATGGCCACTTGGAA
>CAXTDO010000703.1:0-3785 GCA_964242315.1 uncultured Flavihumibacter sp. | reverse complement strand
GGTTAGCATCGGCGTATAAAACATTCTGGGTAGCCAGTCCAATTGGCGCTATGCCGGATTGTGATTGTATTTTTGATGCGGTCTGCCAGCATTCGGTTAAGAAGCCGCCTTTAAAGCCAAAAGGCCTTACCAGTTTTTCCCTTTCAAAATCAGAATCTGTTTTAATTACCCGGATGGTTGTATCAATTCCGGCGGTACCGGCAATACCCGAAAAACAGGCGCCCGAGAGCGCTGCCGCCATTCCTGCGTTTTTTACAAATTGTCTTCTGTTCATAAAATTTGATATTATAGCTATTTCGGATTTTCGCTATTATGATTGATGTTAGGTGTGAAGTTACGTATTGACAGGTAGTAGCTAAACTTGTAAGTATTTTTTTAACCGCAGAGGCCACAGAGGATTAAACGCAGGGACCGCAGAGGGTTCTCTGCTGTCTCTGCGTTTAATCCTCTGTGGTTAAAATACTGTTATATCCTCAACGCTAAAGCAAGCGTGTTGCGGTTTGCGCTGCTTACCGGAATCTGAAAACCTTTTATTTCAATTGTATTTCCCGTTAACGCTTCAATGGCATTCAGCTTCACTATATAAGACCGGTGAACCCGCATAAAAAGAGAGGAGGGAAGCATGTCTTCCAGCATCTTTAAATGAAAACCTGCTAATATTTTTTTATCCGTTAATTGTATCTGCGTGAAGTCTCTTCTGGCCTCCAGGAATAAGATATCTGCAAAAGAAACTTTTACAAGACGGTTATCCTGTTTGATAAAAATAAAATCTTCGTGGGTCGGTGATGGCATAACAACAGCAGGTACTTCCGAAATAGCTACTGTGCCCTGAGCGAGCTGCTGTTCCGCTTTAGTAACGGCCTGTTTAAACCGGTTGAAAGTTATGGGCTTCAATAAGTAATCAATGGCGTTGAGTTCAAAACCTTCCACTGCGTAATTGGAGTGTGCAGTGGTGAAAATAATTTTCGGTGGATCTTTCAGGGAGCGTAAAAAGTTTACGCCCAGGATGCGGGGCATTTGTACATCCAGAAAAATAACCTGTATGTTGTGATTGATCAGCGCTTCGTAAGCTTCCATAGCATTGATGCATTGCTGTACCATACGCCACCCGGGTAGTTGCGCTAGATGCAAACAAATAATTTCCCTTGCCAGTGGTTCATCATCTACTATAATACAGTTGATCATGTTGGTAGTGTTAGTTTTTTACGTTTTGCTATCAGCTATCAGGAGTAACACACTAAGTCCGTATACCTGATACCTGATAGCTGATACCTCTATTCATTGATGACCAGATTAAGATGAACAGCAATCTGAAATACCGTATCGGTTTGTTTTATTTCCATAGAAGAATGATTACCCGGATAATAGTGCTTCAGTCTTTTTTGCAGATTCTGCAAACCAATGCCACTATGCAATGCAGGCTCGTGTTGTGTTTTATCAAAGGTATTTGAAATCACAAACATTAAACCTGACTGCTCAACTTCAAGCTTCATAAAAATATAGGCGTCACCTTCTTTTGAACGGGTGCAATATTTAAACGCATTTTCAACGGCAGGTATAAACAACAAAGGAGGAAGCGTATAGGTTTCCTTATCAATCCTGCTGATAAAGTTTACCACGGTATCATTTAATCTTATCCGTTCCAGTTCAAGGTATACCTTCAGTAAATCAATTTCTTTCACGATGTTATTACTATGAGTGCCGGTCTCGTATAATGAGTAGCGCATAAAGCTGGCAAGTTTGGCTACCGTTTCTGACGATGCTTTTTTGTCATCTTTCAATATCAGCGCATAAATATTATTAAGGGTATTGAATAAGAAATGCGGGTTGACCTGCGCCTTTAAGAAATTAAATTCAAGCTGAATATTTTCCTGCTCCAGCCTGATTGTTTTAATATGCTGACGGAAGTATGCTATTACGATATTTACAGCCAGAGGAAAAGCAAGGAAAACAAACAACTGGTAAACTATTCCCAATGATACCACCTGAGCTAAAATAACATTGACGAACCCCTTTTGAAGTAATCGGTAATAACCGTTTTGGTTACGTTGTATTTTTTCCATACAACTGCTGCATGACTCAAGTATCATTTGTTGCAGCCAGTTATATGCAGATGCATACAGGATAATTAATAATGCAATAAAAAGTATTCCCATCGCATACCTTTTACGCTTCAGGTATTTTGGCCATATGAAATATACCAACGGGTAGTAGGCTAGGATAGTTGTAACAACATTTTTAAGTACATCCAATACAGCCGTATTGCCTTCATAGCTGTTAAAGGAAATATTTTCGAGATAATACATTGCACCAAAATAGAACAGCCATAGTAATACATGCAGCATAATGCGTCCTTCCCGCCTGCTATTTAGTCTGTTGAATATCGCTTCAAAGCCCATGCGATAAATATCCTGCTTTTTTATAAGAACTGCCGTTAATTCAACTGAACAACCTGTAACGGCAACGAATGAATTGATTTTGACAACGGGTGAAAATAAAAGAAATAATCCCGTTCGTTGTTTCTAATGGTTTATTAGTTGGAAATTACAGTAGATCGGTCGGGTTGTTTTTAAAGGCGTGTTGAAATGGCTTCTTTTTACACTATGATACAGATTGAATATCTTACCTACCGGTACGGTAGTAAAAAAGTGCTGTTCAACGGCCTGAACCTGACATTACACCCGGGCAAAATATATGGATTGCTTGGGAAGAACGGCGCCGGTAAGTCGAGCTTAATAAAGAATATTGCCGGTTTATTGTTTCCCACAAAAGGGCGATGCCTGGTTAATGGCCGCGAGCCGCGTAAACGTGAAACATCTTTCCTGGAATCCCTGTTTTTTATTCCTGAAGAATGTGAACTGCCCGCATTAAATTTGGCTGAGTTTGTAGACGTTTATGCGCCCTTTTATCCTTCATTCAGCCGGGTACAATTTACCAGCTACCTGAAGATCTTCAACATAAGCTACGATAGTCACCTGAAACAGCTTTCATTCGGCCAAAAGAAAAAAGTTTATATCGCTTTTGCAATCGCTGCAAACACCAGGCTGCTCATTATGGATGAGCCGACCAACGGGTTGGATATTCCTTCAAAACTACAGTTTAGAAATATAGTTACCAATGCCGATCGTTCTGATAAAATAACCGTTATCTCTACTCACCAGGTGCGCGATCTTGATGACCTGATCGGTGCTGTGATTATTGTTGACAACGGTGAATTGATATTGTATGCTGACAAAGAGTTAATAAGCCAACGGCTGTACTTTTCCACTAACGACATAACTGATAATGCTGCTGTTATTTACCAGGAACAAACACCGCAGGGCCTGGTTGCTGTTTCCTTAAACGAACACCGAAAAGATTCTTATCTCGATCTGGAAATACTCTTTAACGCAACACTCAGCAGCAGGGAACAAATGTCGGGCATTTTTAAAATTAAAACCAACCGGCAATGAACATACGTAAAATAACGCTGCTCAACAATCGCCAATGGCAGGAACACAACAGGATGTACCGGATAGGACTAATGGCAATAACAGGCATTTTGTTATTCCTGTTCCTTATAGTGTGGCATTGGAGGGACAGCTTCGCCGGAGATGCGCACAGGGGGATTTTTCTGATAGTGCTTTTTGCCGGCGGCTGTATATTTGGCGCTTCATTACTGAAAGATCTTACCCATCCATCAAAAGGAATGTGGCTGATGGGGATACCGGCGTCTGCCGGCGAAAAGATGTTTGTTACGGTTATATACGCCACGCTTTTTTATATAACCGCATACCTGATCTTAT
>CAXTDO010000702.1:0-3792 GCA_964242315.1 uncultured Flavihumibacter sp. | reverse complement strand
ATTAAGTGCTTCGCATCTTAATTGATCGTCCCCTCCTTGAAAAGGAGGGGAACCGTTACGCGTTCATCAGTCCTAAACTAAATGACATTTCTCGATAGGTTTCATACCCCATACCTCAAACCTTTTTTTGTCCTTCAGATTAAATAAAATAATTTTCAGGAAGCGTAAAATAACCAGCAATAATTATTTCCCTATGCATCTGACACCAAGAGAATCGGAAAAGCTGCTTTTGTATCTTGCCGGCGAACTGGCTGAAAAGCGAAAGGCGAGGGGATTGAGGCTTAACTATCCTGAGGCTATAGCACTTATCAGCAGCCAGCTCCAGGAAGGCGCCAGGGATGGTAAAACGGTTGCAGAACTGATGCAGTATGGTACCACTGTGCTATCAAGGGAAGAAGTGATGGAAGGAGTTCCTGAAATGATCGATGAAATACAGATAGAAGCCACTTTTCCGGATGGAACCAAACTGGTGACTGTTCATCATCCCATCAAATAAAAATCATAAGAAATGATTCCGGGAGAATATATTCTGGCAGAAGGTGACATAGCATGCAACGCAGGCAGGAAAACAACTAGGATTGTAGTAGTAAACACCGGCGACCGCCCGGTGCAGGTAGGCTCACATTTTCATTTCTTTGAGGTGAATAAACAAATGAGCTTTGACCGCGAAAAATCTTTCGGCATGCGCCTCAGTATTGCCGCCGGTACGGCGGTACGCTTTGAACCGGGGGAGGAAAAGGAAATAGATCTGGTAGCTTTTGGCGGTTCCCGACATGTTTTCGGCTTCAGCAATCTTGTGAATGGCGATACCGCTTCCGTTAATATCACCCAGGCAGCCATTAAAAAGGTTGCTGCGCTTGATTTTAAAAATATGAAAGAATGAGTTTATCCATTAACAGGATCAAGTATGCCAACATGTACGGCCCCACAACCGGGGACAAAGTTCGCCTTGCCGATACCGATCTGCTTATTGAAATAGAAAAAGATTTCACCGTTTACGGCGACGAAAGCAAATTTGGTGGCGGCAAAACGATCCGCGATGGGATGGCCCAATCTGCACGGGCAACCCGCAACGAGGGTGTGCTGGATTTTGTGATCACCAGTGTAATGATCATAGACCATTGGGGAATTGTAAAGGCCGACATCGGAATAAAAGACGGAAAGATAGTTCGTGTCGGCAAAGCAGGCAATCCGGATACGATGGATGGTGTTGACGCTGATATGATCATTGGCGCATCTACAGAGGTTCATGGCGGTGCTGGCTTGATTGCGACAGCCGGAGGTATCGATGCGCATATTCATTTTATTTGTCCCCAACAGATCGATCATGCGTTGTTTAGCGGTATTACAACGATGATCGGTGGCGGAACCGGTCCGGCAGATGGCACCAATGCCACTACCGTTACCCCCGGCGCGTGGAATATCCGTAAAATGCTGGAAGCTGCCGAAGCATTCCCTATGAATCTTGGTTTTCTGGGTAAAGGAAATTGCGCTACTGAAGATCCGTTGGTGGAACAGGTGGCGGCAGGCGTAATCGGATTAAAAATTCATGAAGACTGGGGTTCAACACCTGCCGTCATTGACAGTGCGTTGAAAGTTGCCGAAAAATACGACATACAGGTAGCGATTCATACCGATACTTTGAATGAAGCGGGCTTTTTAGAAGATACCATTAACGCTATAGGCGGGCGTACTATTCATACATATCATACCGAGGGTGCGGGTGGCGGGCATGCGCCCGATATCATTCGTGCGGCGATGTTTCAAAACATATTGCCTTCTTCTACCAATCCTACCCGCCCTTTTACCATCAACACCATTGATGAGCACCTGGATATGTTGATGGTTTGCCACCACCTCGATCCCTCCGTTCCGGAAGATGTAGCGTTTGCCGATTCCAGGATCCGCCCTGAAACTATAGCCGCAGAAGACATTCTTCACGACATAGGCGTATTCAGCATGATGAGCTCCGATTCGCAGGCTATGGGAAGGGTTGCCGAAGTGATTACCAGAACCTGGCAAACCGCCGACAAAATGAAGAAGCAACGCGGCTTTCTTTCGGAAGATGATAAGGGTAATGATAACTTCAGGGTAAAGCGATACGTATCGAAATACACTATCAACCCTGCAATAACGCATGGCATCTCTGAATACGTAGGTTCCCTTGAGCCCGGGAAAATGGCTGATATCGTATTATGGAAGCCTGCCCTGTTTGGCGCAAAGCCCGAGATGATCATTAAAGGCGGCATGATCATCGCAAGCAAAATGGGCGACCCCAATGCGTCGATCCCAACACCTCAACCCGTAATATACCGGCATATGTTCGGCGCTTATGGCAAAGCACTGTTAAACACCTGCGTAACCTTCATATCGCAAATTTCACTCAGCAAAAACATCGTACAGCAATACGGACTACAAAAGTTGCTGCTCCCCGTAAAGAACTGCCGCACCATTTCAAAGAAAGACCTGATTCACAATAACAATACACCCGAAATAACAGTGAACCCCGAAAATTATGAAGTGAAAGTAGATGGTGTTGCCATAACCTGCGAGCCCGTTTCAGTAGTGCCATTGGCACAACGGTATTTTTTGTTTTAACAGAGAAATTTTTTCCGGTGATCTATGCTGATTCAACAAAAACTAGGAAACATCCGGTCAATCGAGCTTAATGGCCGTAGTGTTGACTTGCTGCCACTTGCCTGGTTTGAGACCAACAAAAGAATGCTTCACAAATCAACAGCAGGTGGAATTGATATCACCCTGAAATTTTTGAAAGAAAATCCCTCGTTTACCCAGGGTGATGTCGTATTTGAAAGCCACGACTCGCTGATAGTTATTGATATACTACCGGGTGATTCGATAGTTATTCGCCCGCAATCTATGTTTCGCATGGCTTCTTTATGTTATGAAATAGGCAATAAGCACCTCCCTCTTTTTATTGATGGTGAGGAGGTGTTGGTTCCTTATGATGAACCTTTGTTCAGGTGGCTTGCTGTTGCCGGATTTGAACCGGTAAGAGCATTCAGGAAACTATTGAACCCTCTTAAAACAACTACCATGTCTCACTCGCATGTTGCCGGCAGCAGCAGTCTTTTCTCAAAAATTATGCAGTTCACAAAGAATTCGCCCGATGACTGACAACCGCCTCTTAAGCCTTTTGCAATTAGCCGATCCATCCCTGCCCATCGGTAGCTACGCCCATTCGGCCGGACTGGAAACATATGTTCAGCAAAAGATCGTCTTTGACCCGGATACTTCAAAAGAGTTTATTACATCAATGCTTCAGTATAACCTGCATTACACAGACGCAGCATTTGTTTCCTTAGCATACGATGCCGGTATGGCAGCGGACCTGTATAAGTTGCTACAGTTAGATGACGAATGCAGTGCCGTAAAACTACCCGCAGAAATTCGTGGCGCCGGCAGGAAACTGGGGACGCGTTTGTTGAAAATTTTTGAACCTTTATCAGCTTCTTCCATGCTCTCCACCTATAAAAATACCATACTCGACGGCGGGGCTTCCGGTAATTATTGTATAGGCTTTGGATTAGTGGCTTCAGTTCTAAAGATTTCCAAAGAAGATGCGCTTACAGGATTTTATTACAACGCCGCTGCGGGAATGGTTACCAACTGCGTAAAACTGGTTCCCATCGGTCAGCAGGAGGGCCAGGAGTTGCTATTCTCATTGCATCCCCTGATCAGTTCGCTGGTAGAGCGTTCTTTAACTCCGGATGTAAGCAAGATAGGTTTTTGCTGCTCGGGGTTCGACATAAGATGTATGCAGCACGAAGG
>CAXTDO010000701.1:0-3794 GCA_964242315.1 uncultured Flavihumibacter sp. | reverse complement strand
CATCGACATCCAACCCTGGATGCGTATGAGCGCTACCCAAAAAAAATACCGCCTTCATAAATACCAGCATATTTACTTTTGGGTGCTCTACTCCCTGTTTTACTTGTTCTGGATCTTTGTTTTAGATTATCAGAAATATTTTAAAAGTAAAGTGGGTAACATGGATTTGAAAAAAATGAGTCTTTCCGATCACCTCGTTTTCTGGGGCTTTAAATTGTTTCATGCTTTCCTTTTCGTTGGCCTTCCTGTTTACATGTTAGGCTTTACTTCCTGGGTTATCGGATTCTTGATCTTTACATCTTTCGCCGGCTTGGTATTGAGCCTTGTATTTCAACTGGCTCATACTGTTGAACACACCGCTTTTCCTGTGCCAGATGTAATGACCGGTAGAATGGAAAACGAGTGGGCGATACATCAGATAAAAACAACCGCCAATTTCGCCACGCAGAACCGTCTTATCAGTTGGCTGGTAGGCGGACTTAACTTCCAGATCGAACACCACCTGTTTCCTAAGATATCTCATATACATTATCCCCAGATAAGCAAGATCATCAGGCAGGCATGTAACGAGTACGGAATTGAGTATATAGAATACTCTAAGATGCGTTATGCTGTTGCCTCTCATGTTGCCTTTCTGAAACAAATGGGAAGAAACTAGTTTATATTATCCTGTCTGCCGTTCGGATATTTTTTTAACCACAGAGAGCGCAGAGAAAACCCTCTGCGCCCTCTGTGGTTCCTCCTCTGCGCTCTCTGTGGTTAAAAACACTTATAAATTTAGCTACCACAATTCAATAAGTATCTTCATATCTGAAAACAATGAGTAAAGTCAAGATTGGTCTCGTGCAAATGAGCTGCACTAACAATAAGGAAGAGAACCTTGAAAAAGCGATTTCCAGAATCAGGGAAGCAGCTGCAAAAGGAGCTCAGATTGTATGCCTGCAGGAATTATTTACATCCTTATATTTTTGCGATGTGGAAGATTACGACAACTTCAAGCTTGCAGAAGCCATCCCTGGCCCCTCTACGGAAGCACTCGGTAAAGTAGCAGAAGAGTTAAACGTGGTTATTATTGCCTCGCTTTTCGAAAAAAGAACACAGGGCCTTTACCATAACACTACTGCTGTACTGGATGCAGATGGAATCTATCTGGGTAAATACCGTAAAATGCATATTCCCGATGATCCGGCATTTTATGAGAAATTTTATTTCACCCCCGGCGATCTTGGCTATAAAGTTTTTAAAACCAAGTATGCGACAGTAGGAGTACTAATCTGCTGGGACCAATGGTATCCCGAAGCAGCAAGGATCACATCATTAATGGGAGCGGAAATTCTTTTTTATCCAACAGCAATCGGATGGGCCACTTCACAGGATGTTCCTACCAATACCGAGCAATACAATGCATGGCAAACCATTCAGCGAAGCCACGCGGTTGCCAATGGTGTGCACGTGGTAAGCGTGAACCGGGTTGGTTTTGAGCAGGAAGACCGTATGAAATTTTGGGGTGGATCATTTGTAGCCAATCCATTCGGCACCATTATCTACCAGGCATCTCACGATGAAGAAGAGGTAATCGTGCAGGAAATCGACACGCTTGCCACCGACCGCTATCGCACGCACTGGCCTTTCCTGCGTGACAGGCGCATCGATTCTTATCAACCCATTACTAAAAGATATATAGATGAGGGCTAGCATATTTTATAATTCGGCATGTAGTAAAGATTAATTTACCATCTTGCATAGAAATCCGAATTAAAAATCCGGAATGTTATGAGTGCCGCCATAAAAAAGAGAAAAGTTATCGAAAAAAAAGAAAGTCCTTCTCCCAAAGAACTGGGTTATTATTTTCCTGCTGAATTTGCACCGCATCGGGCCACCTGGTTAAGCTGGCCTCATAAAGAAGCCTCATGGCCAGGTAAGATACACAGTATCTATCCAAACTATTGCGAATTTATTAAAGAACTGACAGCAGGCGAACGCGTTTGCATAAATGTAAACGATGAACCGATGCAGTTTTTTGCTATTAAGTATTTGCAGGAAGCAGGTGTTGATTTATATAAGGTGGACTTCTTTCTTCATCCTACCAATGACGCATGGTGCCGCGACCACGGGCCTGCATTTTTAATAAATTCCCATGCTGAACAACATAAAATAATTGTTGACTGGAATTATAACGCCTGGGGAAACAAATATCCGCCCTTCGACCTGGATGATGTGGTCCCGACACTGGTTGGTAAACATTTTAACATCCCGGTATATCATCCGGATATTGTTATGGAAGGAGGCTCGGTTGATTTTAATGGTAAAGGAACCTTGCTTACCTCAAAATCATGTTTGCTTAATCCTAACCGCAACCCGCAACTTAATCAGGCTCAGATAGAAAATTACCTCTTTGATTATTATGGCGTAAACCAGGTGTTGTGGATTGATGAAGGTATTGAAGGCGATGATACAGACGGACATATTGATGACACCGTACGCTTTGTAAATGAAGATACCGTGCTGACTGTTGTAGAAGAAAATAAAAAAGACGCTAATTACGAACTGTTGCAGCATAACCTGCTTCAGCTACAACAAATGCGTTTGCCTGGTGGAAGGCAACTGAACATTGCGGAGCTTCCCATGCCTTCGCCCATCATATATGAAAACCAGCGGCTACCTGCATCTTACGCCAATTTTTATATTGCCAACAAATCAGTTATCGTTCCAACATTTCGTGATCACAACGATGATAAGGCTTTGCAGATTATTCAACATTGTTTCCCGGAAAGAAAAGTTGTAGGCATCGACGCCACCGATATCATCTGGGGACTGAGAATTTTCCATTGCCTCAGCCAGCAGGAACCGGAATAATGATTAATTATTAATGATTAATTATTAACGGTAAGGTTAGGTGTTGTACGAGTTTTGGTTTTGGTTTTATAATAACCCCGAAGGGATGTCATGATTATAGCATTGAAATAACGTTGGAACAGAACCTCGAGGGGGTGACATGATTCTTTATGTTTAAGACACTATATGTTACCCCATCGGGGTTCGCGTTTTGTGTTTTCACTTACTATAATCATAACACCCCTTCGGGGTTTTGACTTATATTGCATTCACATTTTCTCATACCTCACACCTGATAGCTTATATGAACTTTCAGTTAACTGAAGAACAATTGATGATACAGAAGGCTGCACGCGATTTTGCAATAAATGAATGTTTGCCGGGAGTTATAGAAAGGGACGAGCATCAAAAGTTTCCTGAAGATCAAATCAAACTTCTGGCAGATCTTGGTTTTATGGGGATGATGGTTGATCCGGAATATGGTGGCGCCGGTATGGACACGGTAAGTTATGTACTCGCCATGGAAGAAATCAGTAAAGTAGATGCAAGCGTAAGTGTGTGCATGAGCGTAAACAACAGCCTCGTGTGCAGGGGATTAAACGCTTACGGTACAATCGAGCAGAAAGAAGGATACCTTAGACCATTGGCGCAGGGTAAAAAAGACGGTGAACTTTATATCGGCGCCTTTTTGCTGAGCGAGCCGGAAGCAGGCAGTGACGCTACCTCGCAACGCACCACTGCCGAATTTAAAGGCGATCATTATATATTGAATGGGACAAAGAACTGGATAACAAACGGTAATTCGGCATCGGTATACCTGGTAATGGCACAAACCGATCCTTCAAAAAAAAGCAAAGGCATCAATACTTTTATTGTAGAAAAGAACTGGCCGGGTGTAACGGTGGGCGCCAAAGAAAATAAATTGGGTATCCGTGGAAGCGATACACACAGCATCCTGT
>CAXTDO010000700.1:0-3795 GCA_964242315.1 uncultured Flavihumibacter sp. | reverse complement strand
GCTTCGGACTTAGCCAGCCGCAGATCGTTTCGTTTTATGAAAATAATATTCAGATCGGACGTAACCTTAACCCAAGAGGTTTTGTGTCGCCAATAGCCGCCAATGCACTTTCTTACTATAAATATAAATTCGAAGGCGTTTTTATAGAAGATGGGAAAGAGATCAACAAGATCCGCGTGATACCACGCCAAAAATATGAACCGGTTTTTTCAGGATTGATAAATATAACAGAAGGCGACTGGAGAATTCATAGTGTACAATTGCAGTTGACAAAAGAATCTCAAAGGGAAGTTGTGGATACTTTGCGTATCAACCAATTGTATGTGCCGTTAAACAACGACGTCTGGGTTATCAAGAACCAGGTAATTTATCCGGCAGTTAAGTTTTTCGGCTTTGATGGATACGGGAGCTTTGTGAATGTTTATTCAGATTTCAATCTTGATCCATCCTTCGGGAAAAAGTTTTTCAACAATACTTTTCTTAAATATAACGATAGCTCCAATAAAAGAACGTCGGCCTATTGGGATTCTACCCGGCCGGTGCCCCTGCAATCGGAGGAGATTACGGATTACAGAAAGAAAGACAGCCTGGAAAAGGTTAGAAAGAGCCCAAAATATCTCGATTCAATTGACAGGAAAAGAAACAGATTAACCGCTACCGGTGTGCTACTTACCGGTCAGACATTCAGCAGGGAAAAAAGAAAGGTAACTTACTCACTAAATTCATTACTGGACGCTGTTAACTACAATACCGTTGAAGGAGTTGTTGTAAATATTAAGGGTACCTACCGCAGAAGGTTTGATAGCGCTCTCATCAGCCGTAAAAGTATTTTTGTATCTCCCTATATCCGTTATGGATTCAGCAACCAACATTTGAATACCGGCATTACTACCGGCTTCGATCTTGGCAAGAAATACGTCACTTCCTTTTCTATAAGCGGTGGAAAAGATATATACCAATATAATAATGGGAGCACTTTCACGGAAAGAAATAATACCATCAACACGTTGTTCCTTGAAAAGAACCTGTTAAAGATATATGAAGCCTGGTATGGACGAGCCGACTTTACTAAAGGCGTAGGAGAGGGTGTTGTTATCAGAACCGGTTTCAGTTACCAGGACAGGATGCCGCTGAACAATACAATCGGATATACTTTTTATGATGTTAAAAAAAGAAGTTTTACACCTAATTATCCAACGGAACTATTATCGCAGAATATTACCCGTCATCAGGCTTTTATATTTTCCGCAGGAATAACCTGGCAACCCGGAGCAAGGTATATTGAATTTCCGGGTAACAAATTTAACATAGGCTCAAAGTATCCTACACTGAGACTCGACTATTTTAAAGGGATAAAGAATATTTTTGGCAGCGATGTCAACTACGATAAATGGCGCTTTGTAGTGAATGATAACGTAAACTTCAAACTGTCGGGCACACTTGACTACAGATTTTCCCTGGGAGGATTTTTGAATACCCGTAAAGTGGAGGTTCCCGACTACCAGCATTTTAATGGAAACCAGTCTTTCTTTGCCAGTACTTACCTGAACAGTTTTCAACTGGCACCATTTTACCTTAACAGTACCACCACTAACTTCTATACAACCTTAAATCTTGAACATCATTTTAACGGACTGCTCACCAACAAATTGCCGTTACTAAAAAAATTAAACTGGAACCTGGTAACAGGTACTAACGCTTTTTTTGTTAACAGTGACAATAATTATGTAGAAGTTTTTATAGGACTGGAAAATATCTTTAAGCTTTTCAGAGTAGATTTTATACAGTCTTTTACCGCAAATCATGTTCCTTACAGTGGTATTACCATCGGAATGAGCGGGGCATTCTTTGCAAGGTAACTAAGTGATGTAATTGACTTAAGAATGAGAAAACCGTAATATTCAATTTTCAATATACAATGTTCAATAAGGTACTCAACATTATTCAACCAAAAGCGCGTCAGTGAATTGAATATTGATAGTTGAGTATTGAATATTTGTCTTCAGTTCACGGTATAACATTCAATTTTTATTTATGATAAAAAAACATTCCTCTTATTTCCAGGCATTACTAGTGCTTGCTGTCGTTTTCAACTTCACATTGTCACAAACGTTTTCACAAGCTGTACAGGAAGCAACGATGTATACCACTAAAAAGGCGACTCCTGATGGTACCGGTAAGTATTATATGGGCCGGGAGATAGCCCATGTGATGGGAGCAGCGGGCGCATCGTGGCTGGAAAGAAACAGCCGGCAAAAAGAAGAAAATACCAACCTGGCAATCAGTAAATTTCCACTGAATGCTTCTGCCAAAGTAGCCGACATTGGTGCCGGCTCCGGTTATTATACATTTCGCGTGGCCTCCAAAGTGCCGGCAGGGAAAGTGTATGCCGTTGAGATTCAGGATGAAATGATAGCGCTTCTCAAAGACCGCAAGAAAGAGCTGAAAAATACAAACGTAGAAATTGTAAAAGGTGATACCCAGTCACCCAATTTACCGGATACCTCTATTGATCTGGCCTTCATGGTAGATGTTTACCATGAATTACTTTTTCCGCATGAAATGTTACAAAACATCAGGAGGGCTTTGAAAAAAGACGGCAAACTATTACTGTTGGAATATAAAGCCGAAGATCCGTCGGTGGCAATAAAAGAATTACATAAGATGAGTGTGATACAGGTACAGAAAGAAATGGCTGCTAACGGATTTGTGTTGGATTATAAAGGAGACTTTCTGCCTATTCAGCACCTCCTGATTTTCAAGAAAAAAGATTAACTACAGAGATGTCTGAACTGTGATTTAGATGATTAAATGAAAGACTATGATTGCTTTAAATCATAGTCTTTCATTTAATCATCTAAATCACAGTTCAGACATCTCTATTGGTTATTTTCTTAATTTTGATTTTAACAATTCCCCCGAAACTCAACAAGCCCGTCATACGTTTATATAACCACAATCATTTAAGATATGAAAAATGTTTTCTACCTCGTTTTACTTGCAATTGGGTTTACAACCTCCAATTGCACAATGGCACAATCTAAAAATGCCAAATTTCCTGATCCTCCTATAGCTGCCAGCAATTATAAATTCCCGATGCAGCTAAGCGATGCGGCCTGGAAGGAGAAGCTTACTCAGGAACAATATTATATACTCCGCCAACAGGGAACAGAAAGGCCAGGCACCGGTAAATTGGATCATTTCTATAAAAAAGGTACCTATTATTCTGCTGCAACCTTGCAACCGCTTTTCAGTTCCGATGCGAAGTTCGACTCCGGAACCGGATGGCCTAGTTTTTATGCATCGATAAATCCGGATGCAGTTCGGTTGATAAAAGATGGCAGTGACGGTATGATTCGCTGGGAAGTGGTGGATAGTAAAAGCGGTTCTCACCTGGGACATGTATTCGATGACGGCCCGGCACCCACAGGCAAAAGATACTGCATGAATTCCGCAGCGTTAATTTTTGTACCCGAAGGAGGTACGCCCCCGGTAAGTTCTAAGTGATCAAACTAATCAAAAGAAAAAATATTATATGAAACAGTTGTTGTTTACAGTTATGTCGGTGGTGGTTTTTATGTCCTGTGCCCAAACACAAACGGGCAGCCTTAGCATTCCGGTTGGCTCGAAAAAAAAATCAGCTAATGAAGCAGTGGCTACTTTCGGTGAAGGATGCTTTTGGCATTCAGAAATTGTGTTCCAGAGCCTGGCCGGTGTTCGTGACGCAGTTTCGGGTTATGCCGGTGGAACTGTAAAGAATCCGGATTATGAAACAGTATGTTCAGGATCTACCGG
>CAXTDO010000699.1:0-3797 GCA_964242315.1 uncultured Flavihumibacter sp. | reverse complement strand
GTTAAAAAACTGCTCGAACCGCAAACATCAGGTATAATAAGGACTGATCATCAGGTAAACAATCGGTCCTGTAATGGAAACGTATAGCCAAATAGGCCAGGTGATTCTCGCAAGTTTTGCATGACGTGGCCATTCACTGATTAAAGCACGGTAAGCCGTAAACAAAATGAAGGGAAGGATAACAGAAGCCAAAAAAATATGTGTGATAAGGATTACAAAATATATATAGCGTATAGTGCCCTGGCCGCCGAATTTAGTGTCGCCGGTAAACAAATGATGGCAGATATATGAAACAAGAAATAATATCGACAGAAACAATGCAGTAAACATAATGCGTTTATGCAGCAGAAATTTACCTTGCTTTACCGCCAGTAATCCTCCTATCAACAGAACAAAAACTATTGAATTTATAAATGCATTGGCCTTAGCAAACAGATGCGTGTCGAAGCCAAGGTCTACATTTAATTTAATTTTGCCCAGGGCAACAATAAGAGAAAATACAATGAATGAAAAAATGCCAATCAACCACGCTGCCTTCGAATCATTTTTTTTTATAGATGGTGGTAGTTCAGGGTGAATGTTGTTTGTAAGGTCACTTGAAATGATAGTATGCTGACCGGAAGTTTTTATCATGAAATATTATTTTCTAAAAAGGTTTCTTTTTTTCTTCTTGTCTTTTTCGAGCATAATGAAGATCAGGTCACTCGCCAGTTTATTAAGTGCAAGGCTGTCCATCCCATTGTAATAACCTCTCACAACGCGGTCCTTATCAAGCAATACAAACTTAGAGGTGTGCATGAAATTGGAATCTACTGTTCCCCCATCTACTACACCAAGTTTAAGCTCATTAATAGCGAAATCATAAATGGTTTTTTTAGGGCCTGTGAGCATCCACCATATGTCAGGATTCACTCCAAACTTGTCAGCGTATTTTTTTAGTACTGCGGCTGAATCTCTTTCAGGGTCAACTGAAAATGAAATGAACTGTATAAATGATGAATCGATTCCTCTTAACTCATCTTTGATCTTTAAGGCATCCTGAAGCTTTTTCATATTCTTGGTTAACGTAGGGCATATAGAAGGGCATTTTGTAAAGAAAAAATCTGCTACTATTATTTTATCTTTTAAATCACTTAAAGATACGTGCCTGCCTAATTGATTGGTAAGCGAGATATTATCAACTTTGTGCCACACTGTATCTGTTGTTTCCTTACCATCGGTTATTTTGGTGGTAACAGAATCAACATAATATCTTGATGGCATTATTACTGCGTCTTCACTGTAGTGCTTAACCAGTAAATAGCTTACCACTGGCAGAAGAATAGCTATACATAATGCCAAGAATGCTTTTTTGTTCATAATTACATTTCCTTCTCTGTGAGTACTTGTTTTATATGAATTAAAAACCATCGTCCGGAGACGATGGTTTAATTATTTCTACAAACTTTACCTTGCAATTTTGTTCATTATTCAATTTCCCCGGATTTTTTAGCGCCTGGTTCATGCTTTTCAACTTTAATATGACTTTGTTCCTTTTTATAGGGATCAAATTCATTTCTATAATTTCTCCAGGAATTACCGTCCCACAGAAAAGCGCCTATAAACCAGCCGAATAAAAACAGAGGCACTATAATCGTCATCAACAAATTCTTTAGCTCATGACGCAGGTGCATAAATTCTGCTACTATATAAAAAGCTTTAATAAGGGTAAGAAATATATACAATATATTAAACATTATTTTCAGGTTATGAAAATGTGGGGCGATAAACATACCCACTGTTAACTCAACGCAAGTGATGATGAGCAGTATCCAGAATGTTCTCCATATGGCTTTGGTTGAAAACGAGGGCTCGGCGTGGCCATGATGTACTATTGTTTGTGCGTTTTCCATATATTAATTTTATAAGTTATTAAAACAGGTAAAAACAGGTAAAAACAAAAACCCATACCAGGTCAACGAAGTGCCAGTATAATCCGGCTTTTTCAATCATATTATAATGTCCTCTTCTATCGAATACACCGGTATAAGCCATTATCAGCATTATGATATTTATAATAACTCCTGAAAAAACATGGAAGCCATGAAAACCTGTAATGGTGAAAAAGAAGTTGGTAAAATTAGTGGAGGATTTTGTTCCGTCGAAGTTTTGAAATGGATTGCTACCCCACCAAGCGCCTTCACGATATAGATGCGTCCATTCCCACGCCTGACAACTTAAAAAAGCCAGTCCGCCAATGATTGTCCAGACCATCCATTTCATTACGCCGGCCCTGTCATTGTTATGTCCGGCAGCTACCGCTAACACCATTGTTACCGAACTCATGATCAGGATAAAAGTCATTAAACTAACAAATACCAGGGGTAAGTGCGTATGCCCCATGAATGGAAAAGACGAAAACACATCATTAGGACTTGGCCAGTCGTTACTCGAAAACCGGATCGTGCCATAAGAAATTAAAAAGGCACCGAAAGTAAAGGCATCACTCATCAAAAAATACCACATCATCAATTTGCCATACTCAATATTAAAGGGACTTCTTCCGCCACTCCACCACTTTTGTTCTACTGGTACTGCTGTTGCCATGTTGTGTGTTTAAGTAGTTCGCAAATTTAATTGACTAACGTTAAAATGTATGTTTTTTTATAAAGAAACTTAATCTGTTTATTGAATAAACATAAAGAAAACGAACAAATATATCCATAGAACATCTACGAAATGCCAATAAGTACTAATTACTTCCACAGGTACCGGATTATAGCTTCTTCTTCGTGTGCTCAATCCCTGAAGGAACATGATCGATAGAGCAATAATGCCACCGGCAACATGTACACCATGAAGCCCAAAAATGACATACATAAATGGTGCCGCTCCGGATCCTGAAAGGGTTACGCCTGTTTTCCATATCTGTGAGAATCCCAGGCATTGCATAATTATAAATAGTATTCCCAGGGCAAGAGTAACAGTAATCAGGTTACGGTATTTATTTATTCTTCTATCCTTGAATTCCTTTAAAGCCATCTGCATTGTTAGGCTGCTTAGTAAAATAATAGCGGTTGAATACCAGAAAATACGTGGCATTTCGAACGTCAGCCATTTAGGCTGGTTACTTTTTACGATATAAGCACTGGTTAAACCCGCAAACATCATTATGATGCTGCCTATGGCTACCCATAAAGTAAATTTATGGGGATGAATTTTTTTTCGTTGTGAATCTGTATTCATAGCAATTTCCATAACACTTGTATCCCTTCTGTTTTATTGAGACATTAAATTTATTACATCAACTATCAACTTCTCTAATTATGTACTTTAAAAGCCAATAAGGTCAGTAGTACAACAGGAAGGTAGATATAACTGCTGAACATAACCCTTCTTGCTGCCTTTATCTCCATTTCCCGGTATAGCCGGATGCATTGATACACCATAAATAAGTTAGCAATTAATACAATACATAAGCTTGCAAATTCACTCATTCTGAAAAAATAAGGCAGAATACCAACAGGCACTAAAAACAGTGAATATATAATTGACTGTATAGCTGAATACTTTGTCGGTCCCTGCACTGATGGAAGCAATTTAAAACCGGCATTTGTATAGTCTTTGTGCGCTATCCAGGCAATAGCCCAAAAATGGGGAAATTGCCAAAAAAACTGTATGGCAAATAAAACCCAACCACCTGCACTAACGCCATCATTGCCTGCTGCCCATCCTATCAAACAGGGTAGTGCACCTGGAATTGCGCCTACCAGAACGGAGATGGAATTTACCTTTTTTAAAGGTGTATAGATGAACGC
>CAXTDO010000698.1:0-3800 GCA_964242315.1 uncultured Flavihumibacter sp. | reverse complement strand
GTCCCACCCTCGCCCGCGCCGCCGAGGAGCGCGCGAGCGTGCGGGTCATCGCCCCGGCGATGATCCCGGTTCCGGGGCGGACCGGCGCGCCCTGAGGCGGCCGGGACGCGTCGCGTGCGACGGCCGGACCAGCGGGCGACACCTGCGTCAGTGGCTCCAGGTTCCAAAAATTACATGACGGTAAAGGCGGTTTCGCGATAGGTACGCTCAAAGAACGCAACAGCAAAAGCTGTGGATTTTCTTATCCCACCGGAGTAGCGGGTGATACCTGTGTCAGGAGTTCCAGATATCAGAAACTACACAATGGCAGAGGGGGTTTTACGGTGGGTAATTTGCTTGAAGCTAACAGCAAAAGCTGCGGCTTCGCCTATCCTACAGGACTTGCAGGCGACACCTGTGTAAATGGATCACGGTATCAAAGATTGCATAACGGCAAAGGCGGATTTGCTTTGGGCTCCCTGAAAGAACGTAACAGCAGAAGTTGCGGTTTTGCTTATCCAACAGGTGTTGCGGGTGATACCTGCATAGGCAGTTCCAGGTACCAGAAATTATATAATGGCAGAGGTGGTTTCATGCTTGGCAAGCTGACAGAACGCGATAGCAAAAGTTGCGGATTCACTTACCCTGCAGCCGGAACCGTAGCGGCTGGTTATCTCTGCTATCAAAGCTCCAAGTATGCAAAATTAAATGATGGAAAAGGCGGGTTTACACGCGGAGTGCTGATAGAAGCCAATAGTAAACAATGTGGTTTTACAGCCCCTGCAACCACTACCCCTGCTCCGGTAACAGCTCCGGCAGCAGATGAAGAGGCTTCCGCAAGAAGAAGCGATGCAATTTGTGAAAAGGACAGCGCAGGTAATTATACTGGTCGGCGTGTACAATATTATTATAACAGGAGCGGAAAAATAATACGCACGGTTATAGTTTCAAAATGCGATAGTGACTGCCGCTGCCTTGGGGAATAGCTTTCAGCCGTCAGCTTTCAGCTTTCAGTTATCAGTAGTTGAAACCACCACGGTTTTTAAGAAAATGATAAGAACCGTGGAAGGATGAAAACAAGTAGTTTGTTGAATTGCGTTAGAATCAAACTGTATTAGAAAACATTTCAGTATCCTGGCTTGGCGCTGAAAGCTGATAGCTGATAGCCGCATATTACAATAAAACTTATTAAAATTCGATTATACGTTAAATTCCACATGATGAAAAAGTTAGTGATGTTATGCTGCCTGTTAGCGGTTTTAAGTGAAATGTCTTCCGCACAAACCTCCATTGCAGTACGAAGGATAAAAATCGGCAACACTTATAGAGAAACCAATCAATACGGCGAGTCGGAGCGCAACCTGATTTCAGGATTAAGCCTGGTACAACAGCAAAAAGATAAATATTGGGAAGCGGTTGCCTGTGAAAACCTGGGACTGCTCTACCGCGACCTGGAAGACAGTGTAAAAGCCTACCGCTATTTTGACACAGCCTCCCGGATTTACCAACAGTTAAACCTTGATGGCAGCAGGCTTGCCATGGTGCAGCTTGGCGAAAGTATGCGGATAAAGAGAACGGAGGCGTATGCCGGCATTGATATCGGCTCAACGGGTATAAAACTTAGTGTTATCCAGGTAACCCTCGGCACCGAAGGGCGGTATGTTTACAATACTATAAAAGACAGTTCTATAAACTCAAACTTTGCCGATCTGAATACAGCAGCGTTCGAAGCTTCTAAAAATGCAATACGACAGCTCTTTGGCATCATTCAGCGATTTGATATTGAACAGGACCGGATTTTTGTGGCGTTCAGCAGTGGAGTGCTTCAGGAAGTGTTAGCTAAAAGGATAAACAGAGACAGTGTTTCGTTGGTTTTTGAAAAAGTGGCTCAGAGTGCTATGCCGGACTTTAGAAGTCAGATAGGCTTTTTAACACCAAATCTTGAAGCCAGGTATACGAATATGGGCATCGTACTCCCAAAGTCCAAGGATAGAAGCGTAAGTATAGATATCGGTGGCGGCAACACTAAAGGCGGTTACTATTCATTCGGAAGGTTTGAATCTTTTTCCCTGCCGTTTGGTTCCCGCACCCTTCCTTTAACTCCATCAGACACGGCACTGACTGATAAGATTAAACTTGAATTACGCATGTTCAATCAAACGCCGGGAATTCAGAACATGCGGGAAGTATTTTTTCTGGGTGGAATTGTGTGGGCAATGGTCAACATCATGTACCCGGAAAGGGCTAATCTCGATTATGTGAATTTTACCTATAATGATGTCATCAATTTTCAAAGGCTCACCTCCGGCGACTTTAATACTCTGATTAATTATACCAATGAAAAGATTGACAGAATAGCCGACATTGAACTCTCCAATAAAGCAAAGAGAAATTTAGCGGAAACACAGAGTACGTTCACTGCCGAAAATTTACGCAAAGGCGCTTTCCTGCTTGCGGGCATTATGAATGAAGTAAATATTCCCACAATAAAAAAACGCTATTATTTTCTAAGCAAAGGCAGTCAGATAGCGTGGATAACCGGGTATATCGTTTTTAATATTTCTGAAAAGTACCGAACTGCAAAAGAATAAGTTAACCAGAAAAACGGTTGTATAACAATGAGAAAATTTAAAGATTTTTTACCGCTTCTTGCTTTGTTATGCCTGGTTCAGTGCAGAACCAGCCGCCCGTTAACAGGGCAGGAACAGAACACCGCAGCTATTACCAAACAGGGATGGATCAACTGTTTTGAAACGGGCCTTACAGCAAACGGGCAACCGATCTGGTGTGAAGCGTCCGCAGTTGTGTATGATGGCAAAAACATCTTTTTTGCTAATGATAAGGATATGCCGGATGCAAGATCATCCGTATTTTACTGGGCATTTAAAAATGGCTTTGCAGATACCGCGCGGCCTGTACAGTACCTGAATGCTCCCGTGTTGAAATATGGAAAAAAATTTGAAGATTTTTCATTGGCTCCTAATGGAAAAACTGTATTCCTAACTACCGGCTTCGACCGGGTTAAGCCGGGCACAAAAGAATGGGATGGGTATAATACAATTTATTACTGGCGGCCGGGAAATGAAAATGATCCAAAAGTGCTTCGTGAAAATGCTTCCGACAGCAGCTCTGTTTTTCTTCGTGATAAGATATCAAAGGCATTAATATCTGTTGAGTTCCCGCAAGGAATGCCGTATTTTAAAATCGAAGGACTGGCGGCAACAAACGACCAGTTGTTCTTTGGTGTAAGAGAGGAAGGTAAAAAATTCGATGACTTTAAATACAAGGTTAAGATCATAACCGTTAGTTATCATCTCACCAATGATATGGTGACTCTTGAAGATAATTTTAAGGTATTATCAGATATCAATATTAACAACGTTCCTCCCTTTTTCAAGCAACCCATGGGCATTTCCAGTATTGAATACGACCATTTCAACAACAGGTTCCTTATTTTAACTTCCTATGAAGGGGGTGATAAGAATGGGGGCTATTTATGGACGGCCAGTCTGAGCGATCTTGAAAACAATAAAATGACTTTGGTAAGAAACAGCAGCGGCAACCCAGTTGCTTTCTCCAATAAATCTGAAGATATAGCGGTTATCAATAAGCGAAAAGTGATTATTGTACATGACGATGACCGTTTGCTTACAACAATCAATGGTTCGGTACGCCAGCCGAATCAGGCAGGGTATAGCGTGGTGGAGTTTAGATAGATGTTGTGGTGCTAACTTTTTTTTAACCGCAGAGGCCGCAGAGGAGGAAACGTAGAGGGCACAGAGGTTTTCCTCTGTGCCCTCTACGTTTCCTCCTCTGCGGCC
>CAXTDO010000697.1:0-3812 GCA_964242315.1 uncultured Flavihumibacter sp. | reverse complement strand
TCCTGGGCGTCAAATATATATATCTGTGTATTGAAAATCGGTTTACCTATAGGAACAGTAACCAGGGCCTCTGCTCTGTCCAGTGTAAAGTGGGTAATATCATCCGACGCCTCCGTCGGTCCATACGCATTAACGACAACCACATCAGGCAGCAGGGCAACGGTTTTCGCCGCCAAAGTAGCTTTAAACTCTTCGCCGGTAACTACCAGTGACTTCACTGAAACCGGGAAACTTTCAACACCCTTTACTATCAGCGCAAGTAAAGTGTTTAAATAGGATGGCACAAGCTGTAGTACCGTTATCTTATCCCGATTCATAGATCGAATAAGTGCTACCGGATCTAACACGATTTGTTCCGGATATATAACCACCATACCACCCGTTATAAGAGGTGCCAACATCTGCCAAATGGAAATATCAAAACTTATGGAAGCGGTTTGCGCTGCTACGCTCCCTTTGGTAATGCCTAAATACTCAATCTTCGCATAAAGGTGATTGATCATACCCAGTTGCTCAACCATCACACCTTTCGGTTCGCCCGAAGATCCGGAAGTAAATATAATGTATGCAATAGACGATAAACTGACTGCAACTTCAGATAACTGGCTCGTGACATTACTGATAGATACAGCCGCCTCCGAATAGTCTACAAAGGATCCTGACGGCAATACCCTGTCTATAACGGATTGATCGAAAGAGTTCCTGTCCGATATAACCAGCTTCACTTTTGCTTTAGTTAGGAAGGTTTCCTTTCGATCGTTTGGAAGCGACGGATCAATGGGAAGGTATGCCGCGCCACATTTCCATATCGCAAGGAGAATAACCGGAAGGCGTTCGGAACGCTCCAAGCAAACTGCAACCACATCTTCGGCTTTAATACCGTGATCCTTGCTTAAATAGCATGCAAGCTGGCTGGACAGATAACTCAATTGCTGATAAGTTATAACCTTACCTGCGCATTGAAGAGCTGGGTAACCTGGAAATCTGGCCGCGGTTTCCTCAAAAATTTTATAAAACGGCTTTGCTTTATCTATAGTGAAGGTGGTCTGATTAAAATGCTCTATTAAATCCCTTTCGTCCTTACATACGAAGTCCAGATCCTGCAATGGTATGTATAATTTTTCAGCAACAACGCTCAGAACATGCTTGAAGTTTTTCATGAAACCTTTAACCATTTCGGTGCGGTACACACTGGCGTCGAAACGAACCTGCACAAGATATTGATCGTTATCCGACTTAATTTGCACATGAAATCCAGTAGGGTTACCAGTTATCCACGAGATTTTGGAGGTTACACCTTCAAAATCACAAAAAATCCGGGATCCGTTGAGCCTGTCTTCATGTAGTGCAGGATCGGTAACCACGGCCGTTTCATATCCCATTACGTCCGCAATCTCTTCCTTTAACTTGCCAAACACTTCTTTGAAACTTAGCGACCCTGCGATACGGCTATTTAAAAATGCCATCCCGTTGGCTTCGCCGTCTATCCGATTCCCTGTGCCTCCGATCTGGCCGGTAGCCATTATAACCTCCTCCTCATTAGTATATCGCCACAACATAGCACCCAGCGCTGCCATAAAGAAATTAAAGATTAACAGTCCCGAATTGTTCGACAGGTCGCGAATGCGTTCCGAATGCGATCGGTCTAATTGAAACTGTATAGCATGCATTTTACTTGCTGCCGGGTAAGGTGTAATTATCCTGAACGCATCCAGCAGGTTTCGCCGCAAGGAAACATGTCTGAGTTTTTTTTCCCAATAGTCTTCACTGATTTTACTTTGGAAAGCTTCGTTTAAGGTTATCATCTGCACCGTTGTTTATAATGAGACTCCTATGCCTCTCTGTTTGGAATTGGAATAATACCGCGCGCCGATCGCAATGTCGAAGATTCCCATACCCATGGGATTGAACATTACAACAGTATTTTGATCCAAATTTTTAAACACCTTTCCCTTATCAATTTCGAAAATTGAATAAACATCTTCTTTAGCTATCAGGCCGGCCTTGTACATCAGTTCGATGTCCGTATTTTCCCGGCAAACCTCTTCCCAGTTATCGGTCAGCAACATTCCCACATGCTTTCTGAAATCCGGGAAGTAATCACGTAAAGAAATATTCAATTGCAGCGAACCCTCTTTGGGAGGAATATTGATGTATCTTTCAGTTGACGCAGTGCATGTAACAAAGATGTCTGCAGCCGTGAACGCCTCCTGCCATGAATCGCAAATTACAGCGTTCCCGCCCAGAGTTTCTTTGCAATTTTCTGCTGCAGACCGATCAATGTCGAACAACAGAAATCGATCGATATGTGATCCGGCAATACTTGCGAGCATCTTTAAATGCAGTCGTCCGATGGGGCCCGCTCCGCTTATCCCTACGCAAATGGGTCGACGAGCGCTATGGGCAAGAAATCTCTTAACTATATAACCTGATACTGCGGCGGTTCTGATGCCGCTTATCTTTGATGAATTAATTACGCATACAGGCTCGCCAGTGTGGCAATTGTTTAATACCGTAACAGAGTGTGCCCGGGGAAGACCCTTTGTGATATTACCAGGGAAGCTGGCGATCCATTTGATGCCCGCGAAATGGATCTCACCGCCAAGGTAAGCTGGCATGGCGATGATACGGTTTTTAACATCGCCAAATCTCAGATAAGGCTTTATTGGCTGTGAAAATTGATTACTGTTTACCAGCATTACGGCTGAATCGATTACGCCGATCATATCTTCCCAATCAATTAAAATAGAAGAAATATGTTCTTCGTTTAAATAGAGCAAATGAATGTATTTAATGGTGAGTTATGCGCTTCACCCATGTGCGGTTATAAATAGTGTCTATATAGGCGTTTCCACGATCAGGGCAGATAAACAGGACGTTCTTCCGCTCTGAACTTGGCTGGTTATCAAAATAATGCTTGGCTGCATAATAAGCCGCCCCGGAAGATGCGCCAACAAATAGCATCTTATCATTCTTCAGTTCCTCACAGCCTTTAATAATGTCTGATTGACTAACGTGGATCACCTCATCTATCAGCGCGTGATCCAATATTTTTGGAATAATGCTGGACCCTATTCCGGAAATGAGTCTTAGCTGCGGAGAGTTGCCGAATATCATTGACCCCTGTACATCCACAGCTATAATCTTCACGCCGGGAAATTTCTCTTTCAGCCGTCGCGAAATTCCGGTTATGGTGCCGCAGGAACTTACTGATATGAAAACATAGTCAAGGTGATTAAAGTAGGCATTGATTTCCTTACCAAGACCGTGATAGTAAGCCAGGTAATTATTAACATTCTCATACTGGTTAGGCCAGAACGAATTTTTGTTTCGGCCGCATATACCCTTTACTATTTTCAGCCTGTTCAGTAAATAGCCACCTGTTGCATCTTTTTCCCTGACTTTAATAACCTTGAAGCAGGTCGCCCGCAAAAATTTAACAGTGTAAGAATTAGTGTTCGCATCTATGACTGCTATAAAATGCAACCCCAAGAATTTACATAACGATGCCAGTGCAATCGCAAAGTTGCCCGAGCTCGATTCTACCACAACCGTTTTGCTGTTTACAATCCCCTCCTGCAACGCACTGAGTAAGATATAATAGGCAGCCCGGTCTTTCACACTACCGTATAAATTATAATATTCCAACTTTGCATATACGTTATTCATTTGATCAACAATTTGGACAAAGGGCGTACAGCCGATAAGGTGTTCTATCGACTTCAGCAAGCCGATCAGGTCTTCATTAGTGCACTTATAAGTTTTCATGCAATACTGTTTTCGATAAACCTGCCTGATCTATCGTGTGTAAA
>CAXTDO010000696.1:0-3814 GCA_964242315.1 uncultured Flavihumibacter sp. | reverse complement strand
AAAACGTGCTTCGCATCGTTTTTCATCTTCCCCTCCTTGGAAAGGAGGGGAACCTGGAACCCGAACTTCGAAATCCTTAACTAAACGATTAGATTATGAATGATTAATTGGCTTCTATCAATCATTTATACCTCATACCTGATTTATGCTAAACATAACACCGGTTAAAAAACGGGTAACTTCAATTCACCTATTTTTGTTTTCTAAAATATAAGTTATTGAATTTAACTATTCATACCAAAGATCTTGTAAAGAGTTATCGTAACAGAACCGTGGTCAATCATGTTTCTGTAGAAGTGAGCCAGGGCGAAATTGTAGGCTTGCTGGGGCCGAATGGAGCTGGTAAAACAACTACTTTCTATATGGTAGTCGGATTGATCAAGCCTGATGAAGGAGAGGTATTCCTTAATGAAGACGATATCACCAGCATGCCCATGTATAAGCGCTCGCAGCAGGGCATCGGTTACTTACCCCAGGAAGCTTCCGTTTTCAGGAAACTTACCGTAGAAGATAATATTATGGCTGTTCTGGAAATGAGGAAAATCTCCAAAAAACAACGAAAGGAAAAGCTGGAAGAATTACTGGATGAATTCCATTTGCATCATGTGAGGAAAAACAACGGCGACAGTTTAAGCGGCGGTGAAAGGCGAAGAACAGAAATTGCCAGGGCGCTGGCTGTTGACCCGAAATTTATTTTACTCGATGAACCTTTTGCTGGTGTTGATCCTATAGCAGTAGAAGATATTCAGGCAGTAGTGGCGCGCTTGAAATATAAGAATATTGGCATATTAATTACTGATCACAACGTTAATGAAACACTGTCTATCTGCGACAGGGCTTATCTGCTGATTGAGGGGAAGATCTTTAAACATGGTACCGCGGAGGAATTGTCTTCCGATGAACATGTTCGCCGCTTATACCTTGGCCGTAATTTCGAATTAAAAAGAAAAGATTACTTGCTTGATCAGGGCAAAAATGGCAGGTCAACAGTTAATAACCTGATACAATCCATTGAAAATGTTCTTGCCATGTATGATGAGATGACCGCAACGGAACAGGAAAAAAGCTATTCACTGGGCTATGAGAATTTAGAAGATGCAGAAAACTTAAGTACATATGACTATGCAAAAACTTTGTCAGAACTCCAGGACACGATACAGGTTTACGCAAAAGAATCACAAAATGAGGATCTGCTAGAAAAAAGCAGGGCTTTATTTCAGCAAAAAGAAAATATCCGGCAAGACCTTCATCAAATGTTACAGCTATTACAAGGTGAAAAAAATCAGTAGCTGTTGAATTTTATAGCACAAAGCGTAAAAACTTTTTCCGGCAGTCATTTTCTAAGTTACCTATATTGCATATATGAAACTTCTTAGCCCTGCCATATCACACCTGGCACGATTGCGTTTTAGACAAATAGATCAATGGTCTACAGGGCCGGTGGCTGCCCAACGGGAAGTTTTACAGGAACTGGTAACCGCCGCACAATACACAGAATTTGGCCGCAAGTATAAATTCAACAGGTTATTCTCTATAAAAGCTTTTAAAAAAGCAATACCTGTTCATGAGTACGACGATCTGAAGCCTTATATTTTACGCATGATGATGGGGGAAGAAAATCTGCTGTGGAACACACCGGTAAAATGGTTTGCAAAAAGCAGCGGCACTACCAGTGAAAAAAGTAAGTTTATACCAATAAGCGAAGAAAGCCTTGAAGAGTGCCACTACCAGGCAGCCAAAGATGTGCTAACGCTTTATTACAAATCCTTTCCTGAATCCGACTTACTTACCGGTAAAGGATTGGTGGTAGGTGGAAGTCACCAGGTAAGTCAGGTGAACGATGGAGTGAGCTATGGCGACCTGAGTGCCGTACTGCTTCAAAACACGCCTTTCTGGGCACACTGGATAAAAACGCCTGAGCTAAGTGTAGCCTTATTAGATGAATGGGAAGAGAAAATAGAACGACTGGCTCAGAACACCATTTACGAAGATGTAACTTCTATTTCGGGCGTACCTACCTGGACGCTTGTATTGATAAAGCGGATCCTGGAAATTACGGGTAAAGCCAATCTGAAACAGGTATGGCCAAACCTGGAACTCTATCTTCATGGCGGTGTTTCATTCATACCATATAAGGAACAGTTCAAAAAGCTTATAGGTGCAGATATCAACTATCTTGAAATGTATAATGCCAGTGAAGGTTTTTTTGCTGCGCAGGATGATCCGGACGAAGATGGCTTGTTGCTGTTTACCCAACATGGTATCTTTTATGAATTCATGCCTATTGAAGAATATGGAAAACAATTTCCTGAAACCATCGGGCTGTCTGATGTTGAACTGAACAAAAACTACGCTTTAATTATCTCCACCAATGGAGGGCTCTGGAGATATATTGTTGGTGATACCATCCGTTTTACTTCTTTAAGGCCGTTTAAAATAAAAGTGAGCGGCAGGTTAAAACATTATATAAACGCATTCGGTGAGGAACTGATAGTAGACAACAGCGATAACGCACTTACTATAGCATGCAATAAAACAGGCGCTATCATAAATGATTATACGGCTGCACCTGTTTATTTTAGTGATAACAGCAATGGAGCCCATGAATGGCTGATTGAATTTGAAAAGGAACCCATCGACATGCAGTTGTTTATTTATGAACTGGATGTTGCTCTTAAAGCACTGAACAGCGATTACGAAGCCAAGCGTCATAAAGATATTGCCCTGAGAATGCCCATCATACATTCATTGAAAAAAAACGTGTTCAAAGAGTGGTTGCGAAAAAAAGGCAAACTGGGCGGTCAGCATAAAATACCTCGTTTAAGTAATGAAAGGATTTATGTTGATGAGATACTGCAGATAGCAAGAGGTTAATTATTAATAATTAATTATTAACGGTGAGTGCATGATTATTCAGTATAAAAAATTTATGGTCAGTACTTCTATAATTGAAGTCACTCACCGTTAATCATTAATAATTCATAACCGTTTCTCTCCACATGAAATTGCTCGAAAACAAAATAGCTCTTATAACTGGCGCCAGTCGTGGTATTGGCGAAGGCATTGCATTGAAACTGGCAGAAGAGGGCGCTCATATTGCCTTCTCTTATCTTAACAGTGAGGAAAAGGCAAAGATCCTGGAAGAAAAAATCAGGAGCTTTGGTGTGAAAGCCACTGCTTATAAAAGTAACGCCGGTATTTTTAAAGAATGTGAAACGCTGGTAAATGATGTGATGAAAGATTTTGGAGCGATTGATATTTGTGTGAACAATGCCGGCATTTCGAAAGACAATTTATTGTTACGCATGTCTCCTGAACAATG
Source organism: uncultured Flavihumibacter sp. (assembly GCA_964242315.1). Lineage (GTDB taxonomy): Bacteria > Bacteroidota > Bacteroidia > Chitinophagales > Chitinophagaceae > JADCRZ01. Next base: position 492 of record CAXTDO010000696.1, on the reverse strand, counting down.
GGATGATATTATGAAAATCAATCTCACCAGCGTTTATAACATGACCAAACAGGTGATCCGCCCTATGATGAAAGCAAGGAGTGGAAGCATCATTAATATGAGTTCTATTATAGGCATCAGGGGCAACGCCGGACAAAGCAGTTATGCCGCCAGCAAAGCGGGCATCATCGGTTTTACCAAGTCCATTGCACTTGAATTAGGCAGCCGTAACATCCGCTGTAATGCTATAGCACCTGGTTTTGTTGAAACCGATATGACGCAGTACCTGAAAGAAGGGGAAGTGTCAAAATCATTTATTGAAAAAATTCCTCTGGGAAGATTTGGTTCTGTTGAAGAAATTGCCAATGTTACTTTGTTTTTAGCGAGCCCGATGAGTTCCTATGTTACAGGACAGGTGTTGAGCGTTTGCGGAGGCCTGAATATATAGTGTTTTTTTAACCGCAGAGACCGCAGAGGAGGAAACGCAGAGGGCGCAGAGTATCGTCTCTGCGC
>CAXTDO010000695.1:0-3816 GCA_964242315.1 uncultured Flavihumibacter sp. | reverse complement strand
CCGAGGTAGCACGGAGGTCCACTGAGGCGTTTCCTCCGTGAACCTCCGTGCTACCTCGGCTTTTCCTCCGTGGTTAAAAAAAACACTTACACAATTCAATCCGTAACTTCATACCAAACAATTAACTATTATTCATGCCATACACTCCCCACACAAACAGATACAAACAAATGGAATACCGCCGGTGCGGTAAAAGCGGAATAAAATTACCGGCATTGTCTTTAGGACTCTGGCATAACTTCGGCCATGTTGATATCCTTGAAAATAGCCGGGCAATACTCCATCTTGCTTTCGACAGCGGCGTTACTCATTTTGATCTCGCCAATAACTACGGCCCGCCACCAGGCTCCGCCGAAGAAAATTTCGGCCGCATCTTCAAACAGGATTTCAAGCGTTACAGAGATGAACTGATCATCTCAAGCAAAGCCGGATACTATATGTGGGAAGGCCCATACGGTGAATGGGGTTCTAAAAAATACCTGGTATCAAGCCTGGATCAAAGTCTGAAAAGGATGAAGCTGGACTATGTTGACATATTTTATTCTCATCGTCCCGATCCGGATACGCCGCTTGAAGAAACTATGTCGGCGCTCGACCTGATCGTTCGGCAGGGAAAAGCTTTGTACGCCGGCATATCAAATTACCAGCCAAAGGAAGCTGCCGAAGCTTTTAAAATATTAAAAGCTTTAGGTACACCTTGTTTAATTCACCAGCCCAAGTATTCCATGTTTGAGCGCTGGGTAGAAGATGGCCTTATGGATCTGTTGGGAGAAGAAGGTGTTGGATGCATCCCGTTCTCGCCCTTAGCGCAAGGATTGCTTACTGATAAATACCTGAAAGGCATCCCCTCCGATTCACGCGTAACAAAGCCGCATGGCTTCCTGAAAGAAAATCAACTGACCGCTGAAACATTGCATAAAATAACAGACCTGAATTCCCTGGCACTGGAAAGAGGCCAGACACTTGCACAAATGGCCCTTGCCTGGCTGTTGAAAGACCCGCGTGTTACCAGTGTTCTAATCGGGGCAAGCAAACCCGAGCAGTTGGCCGATTCATTAAAGTGCATGGATAATATTAAGTTCAGCCAGGAAGAGCTGGACAGGATTGAAGGGATTTTGAAGAGGTAGGTGTTAGCTTAATGTGTTATTAATTTTAGCAACGAATAATTAATTAATGGTTCCCCTCCTTTCAAGTCTACCGTTATGCCACAAATGTTTATGAGGACGCCAAAAGTTTGATGTTCTGGTTCCCCTGCTTTTTAAGGAGGGGAACCAGAACATCAAACTTTTGGCGTCCTTAGGAATACTTAGGTGCTAACGGAACTGCGCAACTATTATCCTCTCTTTAGAACCCTTCCAGCACCGCCTTCGCCACCTGCAATCCATTTCCAAGCGCAGCTTCAACGGTGCCGATCTCGGGGCCGTCAAATAAGGCTTCTCCGGCAAAGAATATCGTGTTGTCAACGGGCAGACTTGCCTGCCTGGCAGCTTGCCGGCTTTCGGGTGTGGCATAAGAATAAGCGCCCTTACTGAAAGGATCAGCTACCCAGTTCACTACTTTTGAATAGGAGAGCATTGCTTCCAGCTCAAAAGGCTTCATGGTAAATATACTGCCAAGCGATTGCATCGCCACCTGAAGTATGGCCGAATCATCCGCATCTTTAAATGCCTGAGCTTTCGGACCGGCAAGCCACCCGGTTAACAGGGCACTGTCGTCTGGTGCCTGCGTCCACCAGGTAGGAATTGTTTCACCGGAGAAAAGCCAGCCCATCTCTTTTAAACTTTTTCCGTCGGCAGATTGCGGGTCTTGCCAGAATGCATGACGGAACAATAATAATATCTTGATCACTCCTCCGTAGCCTAACGCCTTAAATGATTGTTCCTTCTCAGCAAGCGAAGGCAAGAAGCTGATAGCTGCCTTACCCTGATCACACAACACACCTAAGGGGATGGTGATAATAATTTTATTCGCTGTATAACGTTGATGGTTATCTGTTGTAACATCCACATCGCCTGCCCTCCAGTTAACTTCCTTTACGGTGGTGTTGAGCCAAATGGAACAACCATTCTTCCGGCATTCATTCTCAAGAAACCGGATCAGGGCGATATAACCTCCCTCTACGCGGTACTGTGCGCCATCACTTATATCCTGCCATTCTTTGCGTAATGCAAAAGCGCTGGCCCTATTGGTATCTGCTGCGTCATAACCTTCAACAAAGCCCTTAACGCCTTCCTTTAAAGCGCTAAACTCCTCTCCGGGAAAATGAGCCTCAAAGAAAGCAGCAACGGTCATGTCTTTCTTTAAGTGGCGCAGTTTGCTGGTGAGCAGATCGCCTTCACCCATGAAATCATCATCCTGCTTTAGTTCGTTATCCGTAAACTGCCACGAATCGCCTCCGCTGACACGGTGTTGTATACCTGCCTCTTTTAAAAGGCCAAGCGTTACCGGCAGGTTACCATGAATAAACTCTGCACCGGTTTCAAAGGGCATTGCAAATGCAGCTTCTTCAACCGTGTGAATCCTTCCTCCTATACGATCACGGGCTTCCAGGATCGTTACCTTCTTTCCTGCCTCACTTAATTTTCTTGCTGCCATAAGGCCGCATGCGCCTGCTCCCACTACTATAACATCTGCTGTGCTCATTAATAAAAATTAATTTTTATACAGAACCCTTTTGCCTTCTTTTATTGATTGTCTTGCCAACTCCAGGATCTTCACAACGATTAAATTGTTTTCGAGTGAAGAGAGGTCCTGCACCGGCTTTATTTCATTTCTTAACACTGCGGAAAGATAAGCGATATAATCCTGGTTAGGCGCTGCTGCCGGCGGAAGTTGCTGGATGGTATAAGGCTGATTACTCTTTTCTCTGATGCGAATAGTGTTGCCGTTAACTGCCTGCAGGTAACCTGTTTTGCCAAATATCTCCATGTCTTTAATGCTGAACGGCCAGTTCCAGGAAGCTTCTATGATGCCGGTAGAATTAGGATATTCCAGTAGTATAGTGGCGTCGTCCTCCACCTTTGGATAGATATCGGGTTTAATGTGACGTGCAACAGCCGTAACCGCTATTGGCGGCTGTCCGTTCATGAACCAGGTCATGAGGTTGGCGCCATAACAGCCAAAATCTACCAGGGCGCCGGCTCCGTTTTTCTCCGGATCGGTAAGCCATTGAAAAAATTCTTTGCTTACGCCGATTTCTTTCGGGCCTTCATGACCGTCATGCACTACCATCTTGCGGATGTCGCCAATAGCAGCGCTGTCGTGAATTTTTTTATATAACAACTGGTTGCTTGCATACCAGGTAGTTTCGTAATTGGTGAGTAACCGGATGTTGTATTGTCTTGCCAGCAAAGCCATACGTTCTGATTGTTTGATGGTCATTGCCAGCGGCTTCTCTACCATAACGTTAATGCCCAGTGGCGCACAGGCTTCCACTACCGCGGCATGATCTGCAATAGCGTTGAAGGCCATTACCGCCTGCGGCTTCTGGTGTTTCAGCAGCGTGGGAAGGTCGGGATAAAATAAAGAATCGGGTAGCGGGTAGCGTTTTTTAATCCGTTCTATCAGTTCTTTGTTTGATTCTGCGATGCCGATGATCGTTACCTTTCCGTTCTTGAATTGCTGTAATACGCCGCCTACGTGATCGTGGTTTAATCCTGCGATGGCAACTCTTATCGGTTCCTGCGCATGAATGAGGGCGTTAGCTAGTATGATTAGTATTAGGGCAATCGATAGTTTTTTCATGTATGTTAGGTTAAGTATAAAATTATGGATTGAATTTGTTAGCAATGTTTTTTTAACCACGGAGGAAAAGCC
>CAXTDO010000694.1:0-3820 GCA_964242315.1 uncultured Flavihumibacter sp. | reverse complement strand
ACAATCTTCAGATTCCGAAAAAAAAAATAAAGATCAGGAAAATATTGGATATGAAAACACAGAAGTAAGAAATGACCAGGATGACCGTGAAAACAAACGTATGCAACCCACAGAAACGGGCCAGGGCGAAGGGGCAAAAGAAAATGAAAATGATACGGAAGGACTGAGATCCGAATCAGGTAAAAAATCGTTGGGAAAAGAATCAGGTAATGATGAAACACCTTAGTTTTCTGCCACGAAGGCACTAAGGCACGAAGAGGCACAAAGAATTTTTAAGAAGTGTAAGAAAGGAAAAAAAATTCTTTATGCCTCTTCGTGCCTTAGTGCCTTCGTGGCAAAAGAGCTCACAGCGTTTTCCAGGCGTTAACTATGTCTTCTGCGTGCTGGCTGCTTTTCGGCTTTAAGAATATCTTTCTGATAATACCTTTCTCATCTATCAGGAATGTAGTACGATGCAGGCCCATATATTTGCGGCCATACAAATTCTTTTCACCCCATACTCCGTATTGGTTAATAATTGTATGTGATGGGTCTGCAATCAGTGTGAATGGCAAATCAAACTTTTGCTCGAACTTAAGATGGCTTTTTTCATCATTGGGACTGATGCCCAGAACTACAAATCCGTTTTGTTTTAAAAGTGCGTAATTATCTCGGAGGTTACACGCCTGTATGGTGCATGTGGGTGTATCATCTTCCGGATAAAAATATAAAACGATTTTTTGTGCTTTGAAATCTTTAAGAGCAATCTTTTTACCATTCTGATCATTGCCTGAAAAAGCAGGAGCCTGGTCGCCTTCTTTTAATTGTATCATGCTTATATTTTTACGCTGTTTTTATCTTGTAAAACTATATGTTTGAATGGTGGAATTACCTGCTTCATCTTCCACACTTACCGTTAAAGTATGCTGGCCCGGCGGACACATTTCATCAAAATTGTATATAAAGGTTCTTCCTTTATCGTTGGTAAAACGAAGCCATTCGCCATCCAGTTCAGCGCGGAAGTTATTAAACACTTCCAGGTTGTCGCGAACAGTAAAAGCTATTCTCGAAGCCCTGCTTAAATTAGCGCCGTTACTTACTCCGATAGGTACAATTACCGGCGGCTGTTCATCAACCAGCAATTGAAAACTTCCGAAGTCGCGAAACTTTGCCGAAGCCCAACCGTTCTGCCAGGAAACCCTCTCAACATTCTTATCCGAACCGGCGAAACGTTGCATCACTACATGTTTTAATTTGTCAGCAGTTAGTGTCTGTGTAGGTTTTATGCGTACAACAAAAGCTTCCTGCAAGGGTATGTATTTAGAGCCGATTGTATGAACTGCTGAAACTGCAGCCAGGCCTGGTGGTACACCACGCGTATAAGCAATATGAACAGAGTCGTACAAACAATTTTCTCCCATATAAAACTCGCAGTCTTCCCCATCGTACACATCAAGCATCAACGGATAAAACATTTTGCCCGCCGGTTGAGAAGGCTTCATAGCTAAAGCACTTACAGGCGGATACGATGTTACACCTTTAAACTGCACCTGAGTGCTTACTTCCGAAGTATTTCCATAGGCATCCTTTACAACAACTTTAATTGAATGGATGCCTGCATCACTTATATCGACAATTCCATCGCCTTTACCTTTCGTATAAATTGAGTTGATATAACCTGGCAATGCAGACAGGTGCTGGAGGAACAAGCCTCCGGCAGCACGTGTTTTATAATCTATATGTGCGTTTACATAACGGGTATCGTTATAGCTTATGCGCTCCATCTTAAATCCGGAGATAAGCTGATTGTTGTCATATAACCATGCTTCATAAATACCAAGCTTATTAGCGGCGCCGTTATGTATATCAAAAGCATGTATGGCAAAACTCACCCTGGGAGACGTGCTTTGAATGATCAACGGCATGGTGGTATATCCACCGGCTGACATTTTTACCGGAATCAATTTTGGAGATTGTTCATAGGTACTCCTGGTTCTGTCGTACATAGCAAGCTTTAATAAAACCGGTTTCATATTATCCAGTAAAGGCATGCCAAACAATAACGGATTACAGTTTACGTCGTCAATAGTTCTGCGCACTTCAAAATGTAAATGGGGCGCCTGCGAACCGCCGGTAGTACCGCTAAACGCAATAAAATCTCCTTTCTTTACCGGAAAAAGATTTAGCGGAACATCTAAGAAAACGTTCCATGACTCCTGTTTGTATTGTTGCTGTTTTACGTAAGCTTCCAATGCAGGATTGAAATCATTGAGGTGCGCATATAAAGTAGTATATCCGTTTGGATGGTTGATGTAAATAGCTCTTCCAAATCCTGCGGGTTCAATCTTTATTCTTGCTACGTATCCGTCAGCAGCGGCGTGCACCTGCAGATTAACCCTTGCCATCGTTTTTACGTCAAGTCCCATATGAAAATGACCCGGCCGTAATTCACCGAAATTGCCAGCCAGCGTCATGGGAATATCAAGTGGATCACGAAAATATCCCAGCGGGTATTTATTCGCCGCAAATGTCTGCGCCTGTAAGTCAAAACCTGTAAAAACAAAACAAAATCCTACTATAAAAAAACACAGTTTACTATTAGTCATTCGAGCTTTGGATGAGTTGAGAATCAGGTATGAGGTGTGAGGTATGAGGTATGAGGAGGAAAAGATATTAACTATACTGACTACAGTTCGCTGACTGCAAATACCCCATACCTCATACTCCATACCTCATACCTGAAACATGCAATATAAACATTAAATTATTTTTGACATTCATACAGCTTTTGGCATATAAATGGTGTCTTATAAAAAAATATTTTTATAAAAGTTTAAAAAGCATGACATGAAAGGGTTAAAACACAAATTAGCGATAGCGCTGATTTGGATCTTTGCCGGTTTGGTAGGAGTTTTTAAAGGTGACGAAGCGAAACAAAAGTGGGTGTTTAAAATAAAGAATAAATATGTAAACCGCAAGCAGGTCAAAGAAAATAAGTTGATAGCCCTTCGAGGTGGTGTGTTGCTGGATGAAATTGAAATGTCTGCCTATCACAAATAAATCTATCGGATATAATTTAATGAAAACCCTGGCTCTTTAGCCGGGGTTTTTTTGTCTGAACTGTGATTTAGCTGATTAAATGACGAACTGTGATGCTTTTCATTTCATAGTCCATCATTAAATCAATAAATCACAGTTCAGACACTGGCTTTCCCTCTGTGGTTAAAAAACTGTTCAAACAGCAGAGAGGTTAATGTTGCAGAAAATTTTATCTTACAAATTAATTTCCCTCCCTTACTTTTGCGCAATTTGTTTTAACCATGCCAAAGAATACTTCTCTAAAATCAGTTCTTATTATTGGCTCAGGACCAATCATCATCGGACAGGCTTGCGAATTTGACTACGCCGGAACACAGGCAGCACGTAGCTTACGGGAGGAAGGAATTGAAGTGATACTGATCAATAGCAATCCTGCCACTATCATGACCGATCCCATGATGGCCGATAAAGTATATTTATTACCATTGACTGCAGAAAGTATCGAGCAGATACTGGAAGAAAATAAAATCGACGCGGTATTACCAACCATGGGTGGACAAACTGCATTGAATCTTGCCAAAGAAGCAGAAGACCTTGGCCTTTGGGAAAAATACAACGTAAAATTGATCGGGGTTGATATTAAAGCAATTGATAAAGCGGAAGACCGTGAAAAATTTCGCCAGTGGATGATTGCCATGAAAATACAGGTTGCTCCTGCTAAAACTGCCAACTCTTACCTTGAAGGAAAAGAATTCGCCCAACAGATCGGCTTTCCGCTCGTAATTCGTCCATCGTTTACATT
>CAXTDO010000693.1:0-3820 GCA_964242315.1 uncultured Flavihumibacter sp. | reverse complement strand
GTTATTACCCCTGTTCAATAATGTTGCAGGCAAAGAGATTGTAGTTCCATGGAGCAATCCCTGGTTCTGGTTATGGAATATAACTTTTATTTTTATAACAGGTTTGCTTGCGGGCAGCTATCCCGCCTTATATCTTTCTTCATTTAATCCACTCAAAGTTTTAAAAGGTACATTCAAAGCAGGCAAAGACGCTGCTATACCAAGAAGAGTTTTGGTAGTGCTGCAATTTACCGTATCTGTTATGCTCATTATCGGTACCATCATCGTGTATCAGCAAATTCAATATGCTAAAGACAGACCTATTGGTTATTCAAAAAACGCGCTTATCAATTTTGGATTTGAAAATGAAACACGACAACACTTTGAAGCGATAAGAAACGATCTGAAAAACGCCGGCGCTATTGAAGAAATAACAGCATCTAACAGCCCGATGACAGGTGTATGGAATACCAACGGTGGTTTTGACTGGGAAGGCAAAGACCCGAATCTGGCTGTTGATTTTCCGAATAATGGCGTTACCTACGATTTTGGAAAAACCGTTCGGTGGAACATAAAAGAAGGACGTGATTTTTCAAGAGACTATGCAACAGATTCTGCTGCCTTCATCATTAATGAATCGGCGGCAAAGTTCCTTGGTTTTAAAAATCCTGTTGGTAAAATATTAAGATGGGATGATAAGCCTTTTACCATTATTGCTGTAGTAAAAGACATCATGCAGGAATCGCCCTTTTATCCTGTAAGACCAACATTATATCATATTGACAGTTACGATAATCTTTTTAATGTCATTGCAAGATTGCACCCGAAGAAAGATGCATCTTCTTCAATAAAAATTATTGAAAGGGAAATAAAAAGATATACCCCTGATGTGCCTTTCGATTACCAGTTTGTTGATGAAACTTTTGGAGACAAGTTGAATGCTGAACAACGCATTGGCAAGCTGGCTTCATACTTCGCCATACTCGCCATTTTTATTTCCTGTCTCGGATTATTTGGTATGGCAAGCTTTGTTGCAGAACAAAGAACCAAAGAGATTGGCGTACGTAAAGTGCTTGGCGCCAGCGTTGCGAATGTCTGGCATCTATTGTCAAAAGAGTTTATAGTGCTGGTGATTTTGTCTTGTATGATAGCAGCACCTGTAGCTTATTATTATCTTGATAACTGGCTCGGCAATTACGATTACCGTATTAATATAAGCTGGACGGTTTTTGTATTTGCATCGTTAGTAGCGTTGCTTATAACACTTGTAACAGTGAGCTTCCAGGCAATCAAAGCAGCCATAGCAAACCCGGTGAAAAGTTTGAGAACGGAATGATGAGGTGAATGGAGGATGGTCAGTTAATGTCGTTGAACTAAAGTTTTGAAAGGTATCTGTTTCTCTTATTCATATTATTATATAGATCCGTACGAACAATTCATGAGGTAAGGTAACAATGAGTTTTGTCAGAGGCGAGTCCCGCTAGGGCAATGTCATTAAGTTCAATGTTCAATATTCAACTATAAATATTCAATTCTCAATCAAGAACTCTTGACAAAATGACCACTGTCTTAATTGAAAATTGATAGTTGAATATTGATTATTGAATATTTTCTTCATTTTAGGCCTCTTAAGTCAACGACATTGATTGCTTATTGAACATCATTTGAATTCAAGCTCTCTTAACTTAATGACATTGTAACTTAATGACATTGGCCGTAGGTGCGGAATATCGGTGCTCTTATATTGGTAGTCGCTTGTGTTCGTTACGTTGCTACCGACATTTCCCTGCTGACATGTAATGAATCTTCAATGCACAACAGGGAAATATCAACCCTGAAGTATTTTGACAGTTTATATTTCGGTAAGAACCGGAAAATGAATTAAATTCATGCTTAAACAGGATATCGACTTTTCCTGTTTTGAAATATAAGTTTAAAAAACCACAAGAACCAATGCTTATGACGATCAGGAAACTTACTTCGTTTCTTCTTGTTATGCTATCAGTTTCTCTCAACATTTATGCACAGGAAAATACGGCATCGGTAAAAGGTACAGTGAAAGACGACAAAGGAAATCCACTTGCGGGAGTGAGTGTGCGGGCCGTTAACACCTCCACTAATTCCCGTTCCGGTACACAAACAGATTCCCTGGGAGCTTTTGCTTTTCAACGTTTGCCGGTAGGACCTTACGGTTTTACATTCAGTATGATTGGAGTACAGGCCCGGAACATGGGTGGGTACTCTTTTAAGGCCGGTGAAACCACTACATTAAATGTAATCATGAGTGATTCATCCCAATCGTTGGATCAGGTTACTGTTGTTGGTTATGGTAGCCAGCGAAGACGAGACCTTACCACGGCAGTGGTAGGTATCAAAGCGAAGGATATGGAAAATCAGCCTATCAATAATGTCGCGGAGGCCATGGTTGGAAAAATGACGGGTGTGCAGGTGGTGCAGGGCACCGGTCAGCCGGGAACGCCTTTGTCAGTAAAGGTCAGAGGTGTTGGAACCATTACAGCAGGCACGGAGCCGCTCTATGTGATAGATAATTTCCCCACTTCAGGCAACAATCTCAATACGCTGAATACATACGATATCGAGTCAATAGAAGTATTGAAAGACGCATCATCATCAGCGATTTATGGATCGAGGGGATCGAACGGTGTGGTGATGATAACGACCAGGCAGGGTAAAAAAGGAAAACCAGTTGTAGCGGTGAATTCAATGGTTGGCCTGCAAAGTGTTGCTCATAAAATCGACATGCTCGATGCCTATGGTTATGCATCACTCGTGCAGGATGCAAGAAACAATGCTTACTCCGATCAAATGATATCAAATAACCTGAGGCGGCAGGCGCAGGGATTAGCTCCGATTACTTTTAGCCTTACCGATAACAATGCCACAAGGCTTGTTAACACTGCCAATAATACAAACACCATTATTCCGGTTGAAGTACTGCCTTATCTAAACGGAACAACCGGCCTTGTAAATACGGACTGGCAGGATGAGATTTTCAGGAAAGCATTGATCCAGGATCATTCGGTATCTGTGTCGGGCGGGGCTGAAAATTTACGTTACTATACTTCCCTGGAATATTTGAACCAGGATGGAATCATCATCAACAGCAATTTTCAACGTTATGGTGCACGCGTTAATCTTGATGGCAACAGGGGCATTTTTAAATTTGGTTTAAATTTCAATCCCTCTGTCACCACAGAAAAAAGGGTAAACAGCGATGGCACTTACGCCAGCGCGGAAGGTGGTGGTGTGGTTTCATCTGCTTTACACTACTCACCTATCTGGCCTGTTTACAATCCCAATGGCTCTTACAGTTTTGCTGAAAATTCCTGGAATGGTGATGCAAAAACAACATTGCCTAACGGAACTGTGGTAAGTGGAAATAACGTAACGCAGGTTTGGAACCCTGTGGCGCTGGCTATGCTGCAAAAATATAATGTAAACTCCATGAGACTACTGGGAAATATTTTTGCCGAAGCTGCATTTACAAAAGATCTTAAATACCGGGTCACCTTCGGCTATGATTTGTTTAACTCGCGTACAGACAGGTTCAGGCCATCTACCATTCCATTGGCGAATACCGCAGGTAATCCTGAAGCCAATGCAACCGGTTCATCAGAAACAGGAACTTCCCTAAACTGGCTGGTTGAACAAACCCTGAGCTACAACAAAAAAATAAACGAACACAGTTTTGCATTGCTGGGCGGATGGTCCCTGCAAAAAGATGATGCAAGAAGCAACTATGCCTTTGCTTCATCAGGATTTATCAGCAACCAGATCCCCACATTAAATGCGGGCATCGTTACGGCAGGAAATTCCCTGC
>CAXTDO010000692.1:0-3822 GCA_964242315.1 uncultured Flavihumibacter sp. | reverse complement strand
GCTTTTCCTCCGTGGTTAAAAAAAACTTACAATGTTAGCTACTACATTTCAATATGTACCTTCTCCACCCTCACTCCAACATTCAAAATATTCTCCAGCGGATCTTCCCGCATGATCTGTTGTAAGATGAACCGGTAATCACCCGGCCGGCTGAATTTCGTACGGGGTTGAATCAATACCCGGTGCTCAAAAATATCGTCCATTCCGGTACCTGACCATCCCTTGTCATTCGTTGCGAGGGGAAGATTATAATCCCTGCTTTTAAGCGTAGAGTCGCCCGGAACTATTACAGTGCACTTTATCCAGATATTATTGAAATCGTATGCGTCTGAATGGCGTAGTACAATATATAAATTATACAGGGAAGTAGTATCGGAGATGTTAAGCGTGATCTGCGGCTTATCAATGCTTTGCCAGGCATGTTTTTTAAAGGAAACATTTTTTTCAAAGACATCAATCTTCGCACAGCACAAAAAAAGAGAACATACAACTGCCGCAAGGAGTACTTTTTTCAAGAACAATAATTTTAATTCAAATGTCATCGTGAGCATGCATTTCTTGTGAATTGCTTATTGGCAATCAGGAACTCAAAGCACATTCAGTATTTGTTCCTTTGCTTTTTCCAACTCATCTTTCATCATTACCACACATTTTTGAATGGTAGCATCATACGCTTTGGCACCGGTTGTATTGATTTCACGACCGATCTCCTGCAAAATAAAAGAGAGCTTTTTACCTTTCTCTTCCGCTTCTTCCATCAAAACCGTTCTAAAATAATCACAATGATTTTTTAAGCGAACCTGTTCCTCGGTGATATCTATCTTTTCAATGTAAAATATCAGTTCCTGTTCCATCCGGTTTTCATCATAATTTTCTTTACTAACCTGCTCATGCAATAATTTTTCCAGTCCCTCGCGTATTTTCTGTTGTCTCAATGGCCCCAGTACAATCACCTCTTCCTGCTGAACAAGAATATTTTTTATACGAAGTAATAACTCCTGCTCCAAAGATTTCCCCTCATCAATTCTGTGGGCATTGAGATTAAAGAGAGCGGCTTCCATTACCTCCTTAAACTGGTTCCATTCCTCATCTGTTAAGGTATCGCCTGTTGGCGTTATTACTTCAGGTAACTTTAAGAGCGAACTTAGTATAGTAGAATGATCGAGGTGTAGTTCTGTTGCCAGTTCATAAACCGGTTGAAAATAGGCTTTGATAAGATCGATATTTATGGTGACCGGTTTTGCCGAGCCGGTTTGTTTCAGGTTAATGCTGCAATCCACCGTACCTCTTCCTAATCTTGCTGATAAAATTTTCCGTATCTCGAATTCGAACGGTTTAAGAAAGGCCGGCATTTTTAACTGGAGATCAAACTGTTTACCGTTAAGTGATTTTATATCTACCAGGAAGGTTTTATCACCAACATTTTGTTCGGCTCTTCCAAAACCAGTCATTGATTTAAGCATTATCAGGTAATTATTTGTAGCAAGATACTGAATAGTTGATAGCTATCAGCCAACTGCTCGCGGCTATGCCATGCCCTCATCTTACAATCTATAGTAGCAAGGCCGTGTTATGTTAAAAAAGCAGGCTATATATTTCTTTCCTTCCTAATTCTTTTATGCTCCCGGGATGCAGCCCATCAATAGTTACAGAGCTTATACGGTAACGTATCAACCTAAGTGTAGGAAAGCCGACTTTGGCAGTCATCTTCCTTACCTGCCTGTTCTTGCCTTCTGTTAAAATTAATTTGATCCAACTCGTCGGAATATTTTTTCTGAACCTGATAGGCGGGTTTCTTTCCGGTACTATCAGATCCATAAAACTTTCAGCCCGGGCTTTCTTTGAAAGATAGGGTTTACCATCAATCACTATCTCAACGCCTGATTGTAATTGATGCAGCGCGGTTAGGTGTATAAGGCCTTCAACCTGTACCCAGTACTCACGCTCGTGCGCAAAAGACGGGTGCAGCAATTGATGATTGAGATGGGTATCATTAGTAAGTATAAGCAAGCCTTCACTGTCATAGTCGAGGCGCCCCACCGGATATACATCATGTGGCACATCAAAGAAATCCTTTAAGGTTTGTTTGTTATCACTGCCTTCAGACGCTGATGGCACAAAAGAAAATTGTGATAGTACCATGTAGGGCTTGTATATAATGAAGTAGCGATGCAATGGATGATCATGTTAAAGTAAGCATGGTAAATAATTAATGAGCTATTCAGACAGGACACAAAAAAGCCCGAAAAACTTCGGGCTTATATGTAGATGGGTTAGTAAGTACCAGGAAATAAATTTCCCTACACAATATTAAAAATAATTTTCTCTAACTAGAAAAAATATTAAAAATATTTTATGCACATTTTTAAATTATGTTGTGGATAATGGCAATAGCTGATACGAGCATTAATGAAATATGCATCATAAACTATGTTCATGTACATGATATATGAATTGCTGTTTCGCATTTTTAGAAATCCAATTACTGCATTTGTCAGATGCAGGCATCCACATGAATGCGCCACAGGTCATCAACCATCATTTTAATGTAGGTTTGCAAAAATTCCCATATGAAATTTCCATCTCCGGTTTCAGTACAATGGATTGCAGAACTTATTAAAGCGGTAGTAATCGGCAATCAGGATGGTGCAGCTACTGGCATTAACGAATTACATAAGGTAGAACCAGGTGACCTGGTGTTTGTTGATCATCCCAAGTACTATGATAAGTGCATTTATTCACCTGCAAGTTTTATCATCATCAACAAGCAGGCAGCAGTTCCGGAGGGTAAGACTTTACTGTTAGTGGACCAACCGTTTGAAGCCTATACGAAAATTATAAAACACTTTCGTCCGTTTGAACCTGCCGTTAAAGCTATTAGCGATAGTGCTTCGATAGGCGAGGGTTCCATAGTGTATCCCAATGTATTTATCGGGCATCACGTATCTATCGGTTCCAACTGCATCATCTATCCCAATGTTACCATCATGGATCATTGCATCATCGGGAACAACGTAACCATTGAAGCAGGAACAGTAATAGGTTCCGACGCCTTCTATTACAACACCAAAAAGAACAGGGAAGTGTGGTACAAAAAAATGATAAGCTGTGGACGTGTTATTGTTGAAGATGATGTAGAGATAGGAGCCGGGTGTACCATTGTAAGAGGAGTGAGCCATGATACTATAATTGGCCGGGGAACAAAACTCGATAACATGGTTCATATAGGTCATGATACGGTAGTTGGAAAGAACTGTTTGTTTGCAGCACAGGTTGCCATTGCCGGAGCCGTTAATATTGGTAATGGTGTTACCCTGTGGGGACAGGTAGGCATCAGTAAAACATTAACCATCGGAGACAACGCAGTGGTGATGGCTCAAAGCGGAACCTCTCACAATCTTGAAGCAGGCAAATCTTACTTTGGCTCGCCGGTAGAAGATGCCCGGCAAAAGATGAAAGAGCTGGTATGGATCAAACGCATTCCGGAGATGTGGGAGAAGATCAAGAATTTGAAGTAGGTGTGAGGTATGAGGTATGGGGCAATGTCATTTAGTTAAGGATGTTGAATTTCGGGTTCTTGGTTCCCCTCATTTTCAAGGAGGGGACGATTAAAAACGATGCGAAGCACGTTTTTAATCCGGGGTGGTTGATGATGGTGATTAATTAGCCTGGTTGATATGAATGCCGCTTTTGGATGCAAGTTAATAATCAGTTGAAGCCATCAACCACACCCGTTCAATTAAGTGCTTCGCATCTTAATTGAACGGCCCCTCCTTGAAAGGAGGGGAACCGTTACGTGTTCATCAGTTCTTAAGTAATTAC
>CAXTDO010000691.1:0-3828 GCA_964242315.1 uncultured Flavihumibacter sp. | reverse complement strand
ATCAACCGATCATGAAATGCGTATCACCGGTTTACTGCCTGATACCAAATATTATTATGCAATAGCAGACGGTAATGACATCCTGGAAGGAAGCTATCGTAACTATTTTAATACTGCCCCGCCTGCCACCACCACCAGAAAAATAAGGATTGGTGTGTTTGGAGATGCGGGAACCGGTGACCGCCATCAAAAAACAGGGAGAGACAGGTACCTGCAGCTTTTCAGGAAAGAAAACAGGGGCGAATTAGCTATCATGTTGGGCGACAACGCGTATAACACCGGAACCGATCACGAATACCAGACTAATTTTTTTGATGTTTATGATGACAATGTTTTCAATGATCATGTAGTGTTTCCTATTCCCGGCAATCATGAATATTATTCTCCGGGGGTTCCTTATTTTTCTATCTTCTCCCTCCCAACTGCCGCAGAATCAGGAGGAGTTCCATCGGGTACCGAATCATATTATTCTTTTAACTATGGTAACATACACTTTATCATGCTCAACTCTATGGGTCGTGATAATGGAACTTTATTAAGAGATTCCACCGGCGAACAGGCAGAATGGTTAAAGAAAGACCTGGCAGCAAACGCAGGAACTCATAAATGGACGATCGCCTGCCTACATCATCCTCCTTATACAAACGGAACCCATAGTTCTGATGGAGAGCCCGAGCTTATTGGTATTCGTCAGCAAATTACGCCCATACTGGAACGGTATGGTGTGGATGCTGTGCTTGCAGGCCATAGCCATGTGTATGAAAGAAGTTTTTTAATTCAGGGTCATACAGGTAATTCAAGTTCCTTTAAAGCATCACCCCCGGCTTCGGGAAACCTTGTTAGTGGTTCCAGTGCCCGTTACGATGGAACTACTAATTCCTGCCCTTATTTTACAGTTGATACTGTGGAGAAAAAAGGAACAGTATATGTTGTGGCAGGTTCAGCAGGGCAAATTGGCGGTGGTACCAATGGAGACCTGCCTTTGTTTTATTATAAAAATTACAGCGGAACAACCGGTGGTGAAAGCGGGGTTTTATATCTGGAGGTTCAGGATAATCGTCTGGACGCAAAATTTATAGGCCTTAGCGGAATAGTGAAGGATCAGTTTACCATCATGAAAGGAGTTAACACAAAGAAAATTATCACCGCTGAGATTAATAAGCCTATAGACCTGACAGCATCCTGGGTAGGAAGTTACAACTGGGTCCCGCAACCTGCTGCAGGTGATAAAGCCAGAACATTAACCGTTAAACCAATCAAGCCGGATACCTACACATATTTTGTAAAAGACAGCATCGGTCCTTCTGCCACCTGTATAAGTGATACTTTCGAGATCCAGGCTTATTCCAAATTGGCATCATCTTTAAAATTTGATGCAAGGCAAAAATATAACAGTGTTCTTCTAAAGTGGAGTATCGAAAAAGAACCTGGTACAGATTATTTTACTATCGAGCGATCTTCTAACGGCCGTGATTTTACCATGTTAACCATGGTTAAAGCCAACGGCGTTTCAAATTCAAATAGCGCCTCTTCTACCGCAGCATCTGTTATTAATACGCCTACCTATGAGTTCGAGGATAACTACCCGGTTCATGGAAACAATTATTACCGTCTTAAAAAAACCCTTAAGAATAGTCAGACTACAACACTCGGTCAGCGAATGATAAACTTTGAAAGAGTGAAATCGTTTACATATAACATTATGTCGAACGCTTCCGGTAAAAACATGCTTATAAATATTGAAAGCTCAAAAAACCAGGTGCTGCAGGTCAACGTGTTCGACATGAGTGGCAAGCTGGCATATCGTAAAAGCCTCACTGCATCGCAGGGAAATAATAACATGAAAATGATGCTTGCTCCGGGTATGTATGTATTGAGTATTGTAGCGCCGGATAATACAAATGTTTCAGATAAAATTATGGTGAAATAAAATTTGTGTTTCATGTGGGGCCAAACACTTGTGTTAAGTTAAGTATGATACGAGGCATTTCATTGTAGTAGCTAAACTTGTAAGTGTTTTTTTAATTACAGAGAACGCAGAGGAGGATACGTCAGGTAAGGATTAACATAACACCGGAAGTGCAGATTGATTTCTTTATTAATTTGCATCGTAAGAACATTCATTGCATTAATGCTGGTTGATCCTGTAACCGTCCATGAAAAAAAAGTATAAAATTATTATCGGATTATTTTTCACCGGTTTAATATTTTCTTTTTCATCTTCCACCCGTTCTTCGAAAGACCGCATCAAGAATTTTTATGTTGCTCAATTCAAAACACTTACTTCCAGTGTTCAGCAATTGGAGATAGCTGTTACAAATAATGAATCTGAGAAAAAAATAAAAGAGCTTTTCCTTGCTGCACGGCTTCAATACAAGCAAATTGAATTTATTATTGAATATTATTACGAGCTTGACGTAAATAAAATCAATGGTCCGGCAATTGATTTTGTTGAAGAAGATGACCCGCTGGCTTTCCATGAACCACAGGGTTTTCAGATGATTGAAACCTATTTATATCCCGGCTACGATACCAGTAAAAGACAACCACTTTTACAGTATATCACTAAGCTTTATGAATTAACTACCGGGCTTAGCAACAATGCAGCTTCTTTCGAGCCTGATGATTTTGTTGTTGATGCTGCAATGGAAGAGCTATACAGGATACTCGCCCTGGGTATCACGGGTTTTGATTCTCCCACAGGACATCTTTCACTATTGGAAGCCCGATCGTCGTTAAACAGTATACGGGTTGTTATTGAATCTTATAAAGACGAGATAACAGCGGCCGGCATAAAAGATTATGAAATGCCTCTGCAATTGATTCAACAGGCAACAGCATATCTTAAAAAGAATAACGATTTTGTACGTTTTAACCGGATGGAGTTTATCATTAAATATCTTAACCCTTTAACGCAATGGTTGGGTAATGCAAAAACTTTAATGGGTTATATAGATAAGCCTGCAAGGTATGGGTTGATAAAGAAAACATCACAGCTTTTTGCAGTTGAAAGTCTTCAGAGGGACCGATACTTATATGATGATACCATTACAAAAGCAAGAATTGAATTAGGAAAAAAGTTATTTTATGAACCTGCTTTGTCAAAGAATGGTAAACGATCCTGTGCCGGTTGCCATCAGCCTTCAAGGGCCTTTACCGATGGGTTGCAAAGAGCCAATGAACTGGATGAGCATACCTCGTTACTTCGTAACACGCCTACCTTGTGGAATGCCTCGTTACAAAGAAATTTGTTTTATGATAGCCGTCAGATATCACTGGATCATGTAATTACCGAAGTTCTTGCAAACGAGAAGGAAATGAATGGTGGAAGAGATATAGCTGCTATAAGCTTAGGAAATCGAGAAGATTATAAAAAAATATACAGAGAGGCATATCCTGCCGCAAAAGGAATTGTTGAGGGAAGTAAAATCGTAAATGCCATTGCCATGTATGCTCGTACGATAGTGACATATAACTCTCGTTTTGATTTATACATGCGCGGGCAAAAATCTGCAATGAAATCTAATGAAGTAAAAGGTTTCAACCTGTTTATGGGAAAGGCGCTTTGTGCTACCTGTCATTATATTCCTTTGTTCAATGGTTCAAAGCCTCCATCGTACTATTACCAGGAGTCTGAAGTAATTGGAGTACCGGCAACAACCGATACCATACATGCCGTGATAGATAGTGATCCGGGCAGGTATAATATTGTACAGAACGAATTCTCAATACATTCTTTTACACCACCCACCCTGCGAACCATTGCATTAACGCCGCCGTACATGCACAATGGTGTATTTAAAACATTGGAAGAGGTGATAGATTTTT